>NZ_JBYTBG010000007.1:0-147684 GCF_058788915.1 Brevibacillus sp. FW301-21C12A | reverse complement strand
TTGTTGCCTTCCCCCTGTTCACATATAGTGTACTAAATTACACTCCATGTGTCCAAGTTTCCTAAGGGGCTATTGAGGATGAATCTTTAGTAACATTAAACGTTCCTGAGTAAGGCTTCCACCATATTGTTTTTTCATATGATCCATTATTTGACCATGTTGATGATGCGGCAAATACGGAAGTAGCTGAAAGGCATATACTAAGTAATGCAGCTCCACTTAATAATCTTTTCTTAGATTTCATGAAAACATCTTCTATCTTCATTGGTTTGATTCAACAGATTGGTTTAGAATTCTTTTGATTATTAGTTTATAGCAAAGTAATTGAAAAAAATGTCGAATTATATAATTAATTGAAAAACGAACATTAAGTACTATTTTGTTCAAAGGGATTTAAAGCAATTAAAGGATAATAGTCCTGTGATATGCACATTGTAGGTGCCTTTGTATATTTGTTGTTCTAGGAACGAATGTGGACTCCAGGGGCGCTTCTATAAAACATCTCCTTTCCGGACCGACTCTTTCGGCCAACATATCTCGACTTTCGGAACCCTTTGGTATTTTACATAAGCGTGGTTAATTGCTGTATGAGGGGGAAACTAGGGCTGAAAGGGTGCTCGTATTGTTGAAAAAATTTTACCCTGCTTCAGGAATCTCTGTATTTCGTGATTGCCTGAAAATAGAGTTTCAAAAAATAGAGCCAATCTAGAATCTTTATGTTTAATGACTTTACTATTTGGAATTGAATGGGGAGTAATCGCGATAGCTACTCTGTTTTGCCCGTGCTATAGCCGACAACCAGACATCAGCAATGCGAGGAAAAGAAGGAAAGAGAAAAACAATAAGATTGATTCTCAATATCAATATAAGTATGATTAAGTTATGTGACTGCAACGGGACTCGTCCCAGCGGACGCGGGCGATGAGCACATGAAGTAACGGCACTTGATGGCAGGAGGTGTGTGAAATGAAGATGGACATCAACAAACTTGCCGAACATTTTGCGCGTACCTCTTTTCGAGTGGAGCAAGTCTGTCGCTATGTGCGCGATCCGGGCATGAGTTGCGATGACTATACGGAAGCATTCCCAGGCTTTGTTTTTCCCTTGAGAGGAAAGGCCGAGTTTGATTTCAGCGGAACGTCCTATGCGCTGTCGCCGGGACATGTCGTGCATGGCGGTGCCCGTATGCCATTGAATCGGCGGGTTACGGGCAACAGTAAGTGGGAGTATTTGCTTGTTTTATACCGGGTTTGCGCGCCCGAGCCGTCCGGATTTTCCTTGAGTAGAGCGCATTTTCAGCTCACTCCGGGACAAAGCCCGCGCCTGATGGAGCTGCTTGAGCTTCTCTGGCGCTCATCGAGGGAGCCGGGTGGGATTTCTGCCTTTCAGACGGAGACGTTGTTTCGCTGCGTCCTGGAGGAACTGTTCGTTTGTGCACGCAACCAGAGCAGCGATGGGGAGCAGGCACTGTTCGAGCAAGTATCCCGCTACATACATGAGCATTACATGGATGGGCTTAGTGTACGCGCGTTGGCGGAGCAAAACGACATCAACGAAAATCGCTTGTTCTACGTTTTCAAAAAATACGGGCATGGGCCCGGGCCCGGGCAAGTATTTGATGGCCTATCGGCTGAATCGGGCGAAGGAATGCCTGTTGGCGAACGACGCGCCGATCGGCGAGGTGGCGAAAAGCGTCGGCTATGCAGACGCCTTGTATTTCAGCCGCATTTTTAAAAAGCAGGTAGGGTTGTCTCCGGCCGAATTTCGCGGACGATTCAGGAAAAATCCATATGGAATTCAGGATGGCTCCATTCCTCTCTAAAATGCGTTTTGCTAAACTGACCGTAGCTTAGTTGGTCAAGCAAAACTCAAGTCACATCGGAGGAGTCAGAATGAAAACACTCATGAGACTATTCGTCACCCTTGCGCTTTTGGCGGGGATTTTAGCGGGTTGTGCCGGAACGCCGGAGACTAACCATAGTTCCGCAGCAAACAGTGCAGCACCAGCCAAAGAGGAAAGCGCCGCTCCCGAAAAAGCCGATCAGGAAACGGGAAAATGGCCGAGAACGTATGTAGACGCTCTTGGACGCGAGATTGTACTGGAAAAGAAACCGGAGAAAGTAGCGCTCTTATTTTTCCGCAATTTTGAGCATTTGTTTTTGTTGGACGAAGCCCCGGTAGCGGCGACAGACCTGGATGTTTTGCAGGAGTGGGAATCGCTCGCTCCGTACAAGGACAAACAGATCGTCGACATCGGCTCCATGACGAGCCCGAACCTGGAAAAGCTGCTGGAAGTCGGCCCTGACCTCATCATCATGGTTTCGGGGCGGTATGGAAGCTACGGCGACAAGCTGGAGAAAATCGCTCCGGTCGTAACGGTGGACAGCAATGAAAACAACTGGCAAGGCGCGCTGCGCGAGTACGGAAAAATTTTCGGCAAAGAGCAAAAGGCCGAGGATGAAATCAAGCGGATCGAAACGCTGATTGCCGATTCCAAAGAACAGTTGAAAGCGTTCAGCGACAAAACGTTTGGCGTGATTATGCTGGGTGACAAGCAGTTCTGGGGCTTTACCACGCAGTTTATTTTCAGCAAGGAAAGCGGCCTTGGATTGAACCCGCCGAGCAAATACGTAGATATGTCGACCAAAGGGGAGCAGATTTCCCTGGAAGGACTGGCGGCGATGAACCCGGACTACATATTTGTCGCTGATATCGGCGGCTCGTCCAAAAAGCTGCAAGGCTACCTGAAAAACCTGGAGAGCGATTCTGCCTGGAACTCGCTTCAAGCGATCAAGAACGGGCATATGTACGCACTGGACAGCTCGATTGCCGCGGGCGGACCGTTGGGAATTGAGCTTGGGGTGAAAACGATCGTGAAAAATATTTTGGCTAAATAAAATGCGTCGCTGATCGAGCAGCCGCCTCTGTGCAAGCATTGTGCAGGGGCCCTGTTGCTGCGTGCGCCCATTATGGATGGGAGTAAAGGAGAGATACACGGATGACGAACGAAGAATTGTATGACGTCACGATTATCGGCGGAGGGCCTGCTGGGCTGTTCGCATCATTTTACAGCGGTTTGCGAGAAATGAAGACGAAGCTGATCGAATATCAGCCAAGGCTGGGCGGGAAAGTCCACGTCTATCCCGAAAAAATGATTTGGGACGTCGGCGGCCTGACGCCAACACTGGGCGAAAAGCTGATTGAACAGCTCGTTCAGCAAGGATTGACCTTCGATCCAACTGTCGTTTTGGGTCAAAAAGTGGAGCGGATCGAGCGGGACGAAACAGGCGTGTTCGTTTTGCACACTTCGGCAGGCGAGAAGCATTATAGCAAAACCGTCATTTTGGCCATTGGCGGAGGGATTTTGGAGCCGCAACGAATTGACTTGGAAGGCGCGGAAAAGTTCGAAGTATCCAATCTCAGCTATACCGTCAAGTCGTTGCGGCGCTTCAAGGACAAAACCGTCATCATCTCGGGCGGTGGAAACTCTGCGGTCGATTGGGCCAATGAGCTGGAGCCGATTGCCAAAAAAGTGTATGTGACGTATCGGAAAGAAGCGCTGTCCGGGCACGAAGCACAAGTTACGCAACTGTTGAAAAGCTCCGCCACATGCTTCTTCAACACGACGATCACGAAGCTGATTGCGGCTTCCAACCAGGAAAAAATTGAGCGGGTCGAGCTGACTAACCACGTGACGGGCGAGGTGCAGGAGCTGGCGATTGACGAAGTGATTATCAATCACGGCTACGAACGCGACAGATCGCTTCTGGAGAACAGCCAGGTGAAGCTGGAAATGGCGAACGAATACTTCCTGGCCGGCAAGACAAACGGCGCTACATCCGAGCCGGGGATTTTTGCGGCGGGAGATATTATCTCGTATGAAGGAAAAGTGCATCTGATTGCTGGAGCTTTTCACGACGCAGCAAATGCCGTCAACCAAGCCAAGCTGTACATTCAGCCGGAAGCGCATGCCAGCGGAATGGTTTCGTCCCACAATGAAATTTTCCAAAGCCGAAACCGCGAGCTGATTAAGCAAATGATAAAATAGTATTTGCAGGAAACGGAAGCCGCATGGGCGGCCAAAGCATAAGGGGTAAGAAATTTCTCGCAGAGAGTTTCTTGCCCCTTTGCATGTTTGCTGAAAAACCGGATGATGATATTCTTAACTGGAGACATTTAGTTGCATAGCTCATGATTGATTGGCGGCAAGAAAACGAGGTGGATTGTTTTGAAGTACGGATTGTATGACAGACCTCCAGTGGGCACGAGCATTCTCTCGGCCTTGCAATGGATGATCGTAGCTGTCTCCAGCAGTGTTGCCGTTCCGTTGATGATCGGGGACGTGTATGGGTTACAGGCAGACGAGATGAGCCATTTGATGCAGCAGACGATGTTTTTCATCGGGCTGGCTTCGCTTTTGCAAGTATGGATCGGACACCGTTATCCGATGCTGGAAGGACCGGCTGGATTGTGGTGGGGGATTTTTATCATTTTGGCGCAGCTCGGTGCGAGTGCAGGGCTGCAGCCGCGCGAGATCGGGCAATCGTTTCAGCTCGGGATGGCGTTGGCGGGCCTGCTGTTTATCGGCTTCGGGATGCTGGGCTGGATCGGCAAGCTGCAAAGATGGTTTACACCGCTTGTATCCGGCACGTATATGATTTTGCTGGCGATTTCTTTGTGCAGCAATATTTTGACCGGGATGCTGGGGATTGGCTTTCAGCATTCCAAAGAGGTGCAGCCGGGCGTAGCGCTCGTTTCCGTCGGCATCGTGGCGCTGGTCGTCTGGATCATGCGGACGAAGCGCTTTTCCAGCTTTGCGGTCCTGTTTGGCATGGTCGGCGGCTGGGTGCTTTACGCCGTATTGGGCTGGACGGAGCCTGTGCGGCCTGCGGATCAGTTGATCTCGTGGCCGAGCTTCTTTTTCTGGGGAACGCCGCGCTGGGACTGGGGCGTCGTCCTGACGAGCATGCTGACCGGATTTGTCCTGCTGACGAACCTGGTGACGAGTATGGTCGTGATGGGCAAGGCGACAAATACGGTGCCGACCGATTCCCAATACAACCGTGGCGGGGTGTTTACAGGGGTGTCTCACCTGCTTTCCGGCGTGAGCGGCGTCGTGGGGATGATCCCGCTTTCGCTGGCTGCCGCCGTGATCCAGACGACGCGCATGGCGTCGCGCCTGCCCTTCATGCTCGCGATGGTCGGGATGATGCTGATTGGCCTGCTCCCGACCGTCGCTCATTTTTTGGCGGCTTTGCCGACTCCGGTTGCCTATGCGGCGATGTTCATTTCGTACACGCAGCTTCTCGGGTTCGGTTTGAAAGATTACGTGACAGTCAAAATGGATGATCGGGCCATCACGGTCGGGGGCAGCTCGCTTCTGATCGGGATTGGCGTCATGTTTGTTCCGGCAGCCGCCTGGCAGAAGCTGCCTGCGCTGGTCAGCTTCCTGTTCGGCAACGGCTTGCTGCTCGGGGTAATCGTCTGTTTGCTCTTGGAGCACGTTGTTTTTCGCAAGCCAACTGACAGTCAGACACAAAAAGACGGCCACGCTGCATGACGGGCCGTCTTTTTATTAAGGCGAGGCGATGGCGCTGTGGGTCAGCTCGCCGCCGTTGATCTCGGTAAACATGCGGCCCACGGAGCCGATGATTTCGTCCTTTTTCTCAGCGGAAAGCTGCTCGTGGAAAAAGACGACTTGCAGCAGGTCCCGGCTTTGTTCGGTCACACAAGTTCGCTTGGAATCGACAATCGGACTGCCGAAGGCCCCCTGCTCGTCCGCGAGCAGCAGCTTTCCTTCCATGTGGACCTCGCGACCGTTCAATCCTTCGTACACGTCTGTTTCCCGGCCCAGACGGCAAGTGACGTCGCCTGTAAGCTGCTGCCGATCGTAAATCCCAAAGGGAAGCGCATGCAGGACGGAGAAGAAGTTGTTGACGTCTACGGCGCTGTTGATCCAGAAAAAAGGATTGCCCTGCAACAGACGGCGCAGCAGTGCCTCCGAGGAGGGGCGGTAGCGGGAAGGATCGATCCCCGCTTTTTTGAAGGCGGCTCGCCATTCGCGGATGCCTTCGATCTCGGCCAGGCGGGACAGCTCGTGCTCCAGGCGCAAGCTTTCTACAAAGTAGTTGATCCGGCCTTGCAGCATTTTTGGCGAGTCGCTGACAGATACGCCACTGTATTGCAAAATGCCGAGGGAAAAGGCGGGAAGGCGCTCGGTCACGGTAGAGTCGAGTTGTACGTTCATCATGATTCACTCCTTCTATAAGAAAATTCGCTTGCGAACGACTATTTTTGCCAAAGCTTGGAACAGGACAGATTTCTCAAGTAGTATAGCAAAATATTTTTGTGGAAGCGACTAAGCTTCGATACAATAGAAGCAACAGAGGAGGTTTCCAAAGACGATGACAATGCGTGAAGTAGAGATTTATACAGACGGCGCCTGCTCTGGCAATCCCGGGCCGGGCGGCTGGGGTGCTGTCCTGATGTACGGCCAGCACATCAAGGAGATGTCCGGTGCCGAACCACATACAACGAACAACCGCATGGAGCTGCTTGCGCCGATCAAGGCGCTGTCCACGTTGAAAGAGCCTTGCAAGGTGACCTTGTACAGCGACAGCGCGTATTTAGTCAACTGCTTCAAGCAGGGCTGGTACAAGGGCTGGCTGAAAAACGGCTGGAAAAACAGCAAAGGCCAGCAGGTAGAGAATCAGGACTTGTGGAAAGAGCTGCTTCGGCTGATGGATATTCATCAAGTAGAGTACGTCAAGGTAAAAGGACATGCCGACAACAAGTGGAACAACCGCTGCGACGAGTTGGCGACGGGAGCGATCAAACAACTGTGATTGACGAGCAAGACTTGCGCTACTGGGAGCAGACGAAGCAGTCCATCATTGATTACGCCAAGGAGATCGGCATCGACAAGATCGGCTTTGCCAGCGCCGACCCTTTTTTGACGCTCAAGGAACGACTGATCGAGCACCGGGAAAAGGGGTATGAGTCAGGCTTTGAGGAGCCGGATTTGGAAAAGCGGACGAATCCCAGCCTGCTGTTGGAGGGCGCGCGTTCCTTGATTTCGATTGCGCTCGCCTACCCGTCCAAGCTGGAGAATCCGCCCAAGTCCGAGCCTGGCGCGTACCGGGGCATTTTGTGCCGGGCGGCCTGGGGAGTCGATTACCATCACGTGCTGCGCGACAAGCTGGACAAGCTCGGCAAATTCATTCAGGAGCTGGAGCCGGGTGCCAAAATCGAATCGATGGTAGACACGGGCGCGCTGTCTGATCGTGCTGTCGCCGAGCGGGCTGGTGTCGGATTCGTCGGCAAAAACTGTGCGGTGATTACGCCCGAGTTCGGCTCGTGGGTCTACCTGGGCGAGCTTTTGACGAATTTGCCGTTGCCGATCGACCACCCGATCGAAGAAGGCTGCGGCGATTGCAACATATGTGTAGACGCCTGTCCGACCGGGGCGCTTGTGCAGGGAGGCCAGCTCAACGCTCAGCGCTGTGTAGCGTTTTTGACTCAGGTAAAAGATTTCATTCCAGACGAATTTAGAGGAAAAATCGGCAATCGGCTGTACGGCTGTGATACTTGCCAAACCGTCTGCCCGAAAAACCGCCGGATCAACTCCAACCATCATCCCGAGTTTCAGCCTGATCCCGAGATTGCCAAGCCGCTCTTGATCCCGCTTCTGGAGATGAGCAACAAGGAGTTTAAGGAAAAGTTCGGCCTGTCTTCTTCATCGTGGCGCGGCAAAAAACCGATTCAGCGCAACGCGATTCTGGCCCTGGCCCACTTCAAGGATCGCACCGCGGTTCCTCATCTCGCCCGCCTGCTTGCGAACGATCCACGTCCGGTCATTCGCGGCACAGCAGCCTGGGCGCTGGGGAAAATCGGGGGAGCCGATGCAGAAGCGGCACTCGTGAGGGCACAGGAGACGGAGCAGGTGGCAGAGGTGCAGGACGAGATTGCGAAGGGGATGAAGCTGCTGGCGGAGCAAAGTGCGCAGGGGGAGAAGCAGCGGCGACAGGAACAGCAGGAACAGCAGGAACAACTCCCCTAGTCGCAGGCTGGTACGCTGGTGAAAAGCGCGAAAGCCGCTGTGACAGACAGACGTATGACAGGCTGGCTAACCTCTGGAAAAAGTCGCCTGAAGCCGCTGGCGCTTCGGGAGCGGACGAGCGATAGCAAGGCAGCCTGCGCTAAAAAATATTTGGGAGAGAGGGAGGATGTACGATGGCACAGGAAGTAGGCTACACCACAATGGAATCGCCAATTGGCCCGCTGCTGCTCGCTTCGACGGAGGAAGGCTTGTGCTACATCGACTTTGCGAACGAGGAAGAAGGACTGCCGCGCCTTGTTCGCTGGTGCAAAAAGACGCTTCTCGGAGTCACTCCGGAGAAAAACGAAGCGATCAACGAGCAGGCCAAGCTACAGCTTGAGCAATATTTTGCCGGCGAGCGAACAGAGTTTGACGTTCCTACCGTCCTGTACGGCACTCCTTTTCAAAAAACTGTGTGGACTGAGTTGACGAATATTCCATACGGCGAAACCCGCTCCTACAAGGACATTGCCATCGCTATCGGAGCGGCCAAAGCGGTCCGGGCGATTGGCGGGGCGAACAATCGCAATCCGATCCCGGTAATCATCCCTTGCCACCGGGTTGTCGGCTCAAACGGCGCGCTCGTCGGCTACGGAGGCGGGCTGTCCATCAAAGAATTTTTGCTGTCGCACGAGGAAGGGCCGCTTTTTGCCCATGCGACCTCCAACCAAGCTGTCCGCTAGCCGGATGGCTTTTCTTTCTTCTGAATGCACTGTCCTTGACATATTCTTTTCGTGAGATGCCAGGTGAGCTCGTGGATGGGGAGTGAGCGTGCCCCGCGAGGCGAGCTGGCGGAAGGAACGACATGTCCAGGCATAGAACGCTGGGAAGAGGGGGAGCGACGGATGGAATGGCGTGCGTTTGTGCAACGGTACTTCGATGCCGTGCACCAATCGATTCTGGATGGACAACATCAGCGGCTGCTGCCTTTTTATCTGGAGCAAAAGCCGCTGCTGCAACAAGAATGGGAACGCATCCATCGCGCCCATCGGCAAATGCGCAAGCGGGGGGCCGCGCTTCGCGGCGTGAGCGGCCAGGTCAAGCCCGTCTGTTGGCTGGAGACGGATGCTGCGATGGACATCACGGTAGTCTGGACGGGCAAGAGCCGGTATCTGTTGAAAAACAAAACGTATGAAGAGGCGAGCAGACGGATGCTTCAGCTTCGTTTGGACAAAGCGGCAGGTCAGTGGGGAATTGTCGGCACGCGGGAGCAGCGAGGTGACCAGAAAAGCGAAGGGATAGAGGAACAGGAGCTGCGGGGCACGGCGTCGGTAACAGCCGTTGAAGATGCGGTGTCGCAGCCGTTGCTCGTCGTCCACGGCGCGGGCGGCTATCGGGCGGATAAAGCAGTCGCCTATGCAGAACGGTACTGGAATACGACGAATCCCGCTTACCCGCGCTTCAACGATGATTGCACCAATTTTATATCGCAATGCTTGTACGCCGGGGGGATTCCCATGCTGATGTCCAAGGAACGTGGCAAAGGCTGGTGGATTCGCACCGGAAAAAGCGCGGACTGGAGCTATAGCTGGACGGTAGCGCACAGCTTGTACCTGTTGCTGAAATCAGGCGGGCCGCCGATGCGCGCTGTCGCCAAAAAGTCTGCCGCCGAGCTGGTTCCGGGCGACATCATTTGCTACGACTTTAACGGCGACGGACGTTTTCAGCACAATACGATTGTGGTCACGATGGACGCGAATATGATGCCGCTTGTCAACGCCCACACGACAGACAGCAGCATGCGCTACTGGGCGTATGAGGACTCGACTGCCTATACGCCCAGCATCCGTTATGCGTTTTTTCATATTCGCGGAGTGTAGGCGGCTTTGGCTTTGCAGGTTACCACCTGCGCTTGAGCACAGTTCGGCCAAACGAGAGGCTGCGAACGAACCAGACAACGACTGCGAAGACGAGCAGGTCGGAGAAGCTGTGCGGCTCTCCTTTGATCGATTGAATGTAGATCAGGCCGTGGAACAGGACGAGAAGAAACAGCCACGGATTGGCCAGATGCAGTCTTTTCCAGGCGGAGCCGCCCAACCATTTTTCCGCGCGTCCAGAGGAAGTGCACAAGAGCGCCAGCAAAAGGATGAAGGCGATCGCTCCCAAGTAGTTGGCGACACCCGTAAAGCTCCAGTTCGGAATCGGCCATACGCCGGACTCGGGAGGCGCATAAAGAAACAGGCGCAGCCACCCGCCCGTCTGGTCAGGCCGGGTGTCAGAGATCATGTACAGCTTCGGCTCTCCTTCAAACAGGATCAGCACGAGACAGACATGCAGGATGCCAGTCAGTCCGGCCCAGATGCCGACATCTCTGCGGATGGACAAGCAGGCAGCGGTCCAGCGTCCGGGCAGCCACGACTTGATCGGGCCAATCAAGAGGGTGAGACCGATCAGGAGAAACGAGAGGTAGCCTGCGATCATGCTGCACGCCTCCATAGCCGGGAAAGCGGAAAAGTCAGGCCACATCCATGCTGCGCCAATCAGGACGATCAAAAGAGACATTATGTGGGCGAGCAGGCGAAGCAGATGACGGCGGGGCGTATTCATGTCAGCGACACTCCTTTGCATCCGTTGTTTTCCCGTTAGATGCAACAGCCCCGCTGCATGTTACAGGCACTGGCTCGGTGGTCATGGCGCGGTTGGTTTATGTATAATAGAAGAGATTTGAAGGACCCAAGTTCGTCATATACAAGGAGTTTTGCTGATATGCCGCTACATATTGTTTTGCACGAGCCGCTCATTCCTGCCAACACGGGGAATATCGCCCGTTCCTGCGCAGCGACTGGCGCTCATTTGCATTTGATTCACCCGCTTGGCTTTTCGACAGAGGATCGCTATTTGAAGCGGGCTGGCCTCGATTACTGGCACGCGGTGAACATCCACCATCACGAGAGCTTTGAGCATTTTGCCGCGGCGCAGGGAGAGGGAGCAGGCACGTTTTACTTCGTGGAGACGTGGGGCGAGAAGCTGTACACCGATGTTTCCTTTCGCGATGGCGACTACATTATTTTGGGCAAGGAGACCACCGGCTTGCCGGAGGAACTGACGGAGAGGTACCGGGAGCAGACGATTCGCATTCCGATGAGCGGAGCCACCCGCTCCGTCAATCTGTCCAACTGTGCGGCGATCGTTTTGTTTGAAGGCTTGCGGCAGCTAGGTTTTCCGGGGCTGAATTAGGGCACGATGACAAACGCCTTCGCTTACAGCAGCAACAACAAGCAGGGCGTCGATGAAAAAGGGAGAGAACGCAAATGACTGTGAACACGATCCTGTTTGATCTGGACGGAACGCTCCTGGAAATGCAGACCGAGCCTTTTGTCAAAAGCTATTTGGTCGAGGTAGGCCGCCATGTTGGCGACAAGTACGATACGGAAAAGCTCCTGAAGCTGATTTGGGACGCAACCAAGGCGATGATTATGAGCCAGGAGCCGGAGAAGACGAATGAACAGGTGTTCATCGAATATTTTACCGCGCACAGCGAATGGGATCGCGAAGAGGTGTGGCCGCTGTTCGATTCCTTTTACCGCGATGTGTTCCCGACGCTGTCCCATCTGACCTATCCTTCGCCGTGGGGCAAAAAAATTGTGGATGCGGCCAAGGCGCAAGGCTATCGGGTCGCGGTCGCCACCAATCCGGTCTTTCCGCGCGATGCGATTTTCCATCGGCTCGCCTGGATCGGCATGAGCGCGGACGATTTCGAACTGGTGACCGTCTATGAGGAGTCGCATTATACGAAGCCGAATCCCGGCTATTTCGCGGAAATTTGCCAAAAGCTCGGCGTGGAGCCGACCGACTGCATCATGATCGGCAACCACATGCAGGAAGACATGGTCGCGTCGAAGCTGGGGATGAAGACGTACCTCGTCACGAACTGGCTGGAAGACCGCGGCGAGCCGCAGTATCCGGTCGATCAGCGAGGCTCGTTGGAGGAATTGTATCAGGCGATTACGGAGCGGACAGGCGTGTTTGCCAAAGCATAAATTGCGCTGGCTGTCGTCGCCGGCAACGAGCAAGCAGGCTGTTTGCCGCAAAAGCGGGGCAGCCTGCTTTTTCACATACTTTTCCCAAAGTCGTGCGGCAGGCTTGTTTACGTAGCAATCACGCTTCGTACACAAGAAGGAGGAACCAACGTGAAAAAAATGGTTTCGACTATGGCCATGGCTGCTTTGCTGTTCAGCGGAATTTCTGTCGCGAGTGCAGAGGAAAAAGCGGCGGATACGACCGTTACCCAAGGTAAGGCAGAAAAAGCCGCGAAAGAAGCCGCGAAAGCCCAAAAGCAAGCGGACAAAAAACAGCAGGGACAAGAAGCGTAAACGAACGAAGCTTCAACGAAAAAAGCAGGTTGCCGTGACAGGCAGCCTGCTTTTTTTCCTGGGAGCGCCGTGCTGATGCCAGCAAACTGCCCGTTAGCTTGTCCCTACAGATTCCAGGTTTTGTCCTCGTTGTAGCCTGCTGTCAGGATGAAGAACAGAAAAGCTGCGAAGACCAACGCTACGATAAACGTACCCATGTTGGACAGCTCCTTTCGTAAACAAACTACTCCCATTATAGCGTAGCCTGCCCACTTTGCAAACGGATTAAAGCTTGTGCGTTCCTTATGTTAAGGACAGTTTTCGGTGATCGTTCCAAAGCTTCAGGAAAGCGCCCAAGGTGATCGGAACACTAAGAATTTCACCTGTATCCAGCTCCATGCCGCGCACCCACTGGTAAACAAAGACAGCGAGGACGATCAATGCGGCGATTCCGGTCAAGTACAGACCTTTCTTGATTTGCATGCGATCTTTTTGCGTATTCATGATTCGGACCTCCCATGTTTGCAGATCAATCAACTGCGCATGAATGATGGCTGATGGATGAGTTAATTGTACGCGACGGATCGGCTTACAAACCATTGCTTTAGCTTACAAAGCAATCAACAAAACCTTACATTTCCGTAATATTCCCTGCCGCGAAAAGAAAATTTGCCACTCGTGCATGATTTTTGTGGCAAGATTGCTGAAACTTGTGCTCATGTCTCGCATACACATATGTAAAGGCTTGAAGAGCCTGTTGGCAACCGAAGAAAACGAGTTCCACGCGAATGCGTGACTGCAGGCAGACATATACATGAGAGTACATTGTCGTTAGGGAAGAGAGAGGGGCTTATGAGGGAGGAGTGTCGAACATGGACATTTTAAAACGAATCGCTGAGCACCGGGCCCGAGAAGAAAACCTGATGTGGAGAGGGACTTTCGCCGAGTACTTGCAGCTTGTTCGCAAAAATCCGCAAATTGCCCAGACGGCTCATTCACGCGTCTACAACATGATTAAAAGTGCTGGTGTCGAGGAAAGCGAGGATGGCACACGCTCGTATCAATTTTTCAGCCGGGAAATTTTCGGGCTGGATCGTTCCATTGAACGTCTGGTTGAGGAGTATTTTCACTCGGCAGCACGTCGTCTGGACGTCCGCAAACGCATTTTGCTCTTGATGGGTCCGGTCAGCGGCGGTAAATCCACACTCGTTACCATGCTCAAACGAGGACTGGAGGAGTATTCCCGCACGGACGAAGGCGCCGTCTACGCGCTCGAAGGCTGCCCGATGCAGGAAGAGCCGTTGCATCTGATCCCGCATGAGCTGCGTCCGGAAATTGAGGAAGAGCTGGGCATCAAAATCGAGGGAGAGCTTACTCCTTACAACCGCATGAGATTGGAGACGGAATACGGCGGACGCATCGAAGACTTCCCGGTTTGCCGCATTCTTTTCTCCGAAGCGAACCGTGTCGGGATCGGTACATTCAGCCCCTCTGATCCCAAGTCGCAGGACATTGCCGATTTGACTGGCAGCATCGACTTTTCTACGATTACCAAGTACGGTTCCGAGTCCGATCCCCGCGCCTATCGTTTTGACGGGGAACTGAACAAGGCAAACCGTGGCTTGATGGAGTTCCAGGAAATGCTGAAGTGCGACGAGAAATTCCTTTGGCATCTCTTGTCACTTACCCAGGAAGGAAACTTCAAGGCAGGCCGCTTTGCCTTGATCTCTGCGGATGAGCTGATTGTGGCTCACACGAACGAATCCGAGTACAAAGCCTTCATTGCCAACAAGAAAAACGAAGCGTTGCAATCCCGGATTATCGTCATGCCGATGCCGTATAACCTGCGCGTCAGCGACGAAGAAAAAATTTATGCGAAATTAATCAAACAATCCGATCTCGGACATGTGCACATTGCTCCGCATGCCCTGCGATCAGCTGCCATTTTCTCTATTCTTACTCGTCTGAAGGAATCGAAAAAGCAAGGAGCCGATTTGCTCAAGAAAATGCGTCTGTACGATGGCGAATCGGTGGAAGGGTTCAAGGGTGCCGATCTGGAAGAACTGCGCAACGAGCATGCCGATGAGGGCATGGCCGGGATTGACCCGCGCTACGTCATCAACCGCATCTCCAGCGCGCTGATTCGCCGCGACACCGAGTGCATCAATGCGCTGGACATTCTCCGCGCGCTGAAGGAAGGCTTCGACCAGCATCCGTCGATTACGAAGGAGCAGCGGGAGCGCTACATGAACTTCATCTCCAGCGCCCGCAAGGAATACGACGAGCTGGCGAAAAAAGAAGTGCAAAAAGCGTTTGTCTACAGCTACGAAGAGTCTGCGAAAACGCTCATGGATAACTATCTCGACAACGTCGAAGCGTATTGCAACATGAATAAAATCCGCGACCCCGTCACCGGCGAGGAGATGGATCCAGATGAGCGCCTGATGCGTTCCATCGAGGAGCAGATCGGCATTTCGGAAAACGCCAAGCGGGCATTCCGCGAAGAAATCCTCATCCGCATCTCGGCCTACGCGCGCAAAGGGAAGCGTTTTGACTACAGCACGCACGACCGCCTGCGGGAAGCGATTGAGAAAAAGCTGTTCGCCGACCTCAAGGACGTCGTCAAGATCACGACCTCGAACAAAACGCCGGATGAGCATCAGTTGAAAAAAATCAACGAGGTGACAAAGCGCCTCATCGAAGAGCATAACTATTGCCCGGTTTGCGCCAACGAGCTGCTCCGTTACGTGGGAAGCTTGCTGAACAGGTAAAAAAGCGGTTCGCACAGCCCTGACAAAAACGTACCTACGCTTTATCCCGCACATCATATTCGGCGCAGATTGCGCCAGTTGCTAGGAGGAGACGCCATGGAAGATGCACCATCGTTCATTGTCTCCCGGGAAGACTGGTCGCTGCACCGCAAAGGGTACCAGGACCAAAATCGACACCAGGAAAAAGTGAAAGAAGCGATCAAAAAAAACCTGCCCGATCTCGTCAGCGAAGAAAATATCATCATGTCAAACGGTCGGGAAGTTATCAAGATCCCCATTCGCTCCCTGGATGAATACCGATTGCGTTTTAACTTCCAAAAGGGAAAGCACGGAGGTCAAGGCAAAGGAAACAGCAAGGTAGGAGATGTCATCGCCAAGGACGGCGATCAGGCGCAAGGGCCGGGCAAAGGCCAGGGCGCCGGCGATCAGCCGGGAGTGGATTACTACGAGGCGGAAATCAGCGTCGAGGAATTGCAGGAGATGCTGTTCGCCGAGCTGGAGCTGCCGAACTTGCAGCGCAAGGACGAGGACCAGATTGTCATTGAGGAGACGCGCTTCAACGATGTCCGCAAAAAAGGGCTGATGGGCAACATCGACAAAAAGCGGACCTTGATCGCCGCGATCCGCCGCAACGCCCTTGCCGGCTACAGTGACCTGGAGCTGGGCATCAGGGAAGACGACCTGCGTTTCAAGACGTGGGAGGAAATCATCAAGCCGCATTCCAACGCAGTCATTATTGCCATGATGGATACTTCAGGCAGTATGGGCGTCTTCGAAAAGTACATCGCCCGCAGCTTTTTCTTCTGGATGGTTCGTTTCCTGCGCACGAAGTACGAAAAAGTAGAAATCGTCTTCATCGCGCACCATACAGATGCGAAGGAAGTGACGGAGGACACCTTTTTCTCGAAAGGCGAGAGCGGGGGGACGATTTGTTCCTCCGCCTACAGAAAAGCGCTGGAGATCATCGACAGCCGCTATCCGCCGTCCCAGTACAACATTTACCCGTTCCACTTTTCCGACGGCGACAACCTGACATCCGACAACGAGCGCTGCGTGAAGCTGGTCAAAGAGCTCATGGAGAGATGCAACATGTTCGGTTATGGAGAGGTCAACCAGTATAACAGGCACTCAACACTCATGTCAGCGTATCGCCACATCAAGGAGCCCAAGTTCCTGCATTGCGTGATTCGGGAAAAGGGCGAGGTTTACAAGGCGCTTCGGACGTTTTTTGGGAAGAAGGAAGCAGTGACGTGAGGACGGACGCGTCAGGGAAAAAGGGAAGGAACCAAGGGAGAGCCGATTTCATCCTGGTGAGGGATGGAGTTGGCTTTTCCCTTTTCGAGAACGCACGGAGGAGATAGCGTCTGGAGCACGGAAAGGCGGATTGGACTTACAGTTTGTTAGTTGGCGTCAAAAAGATAGTAATGTAGTTTGTATGTACAAACAATATGTGAACAAAGGAGCATATTCTGTGAAAACCCACTAGCGTTGCATAAAAGATGAATCGGATTATTGACTGATTATTCTGAATGTAATTTTTCAGCTTCGTAATCAAAAAGGGCAGCAACCAACCAAAAGGTAGCCACTATCCATTTGGTAGTTTTATACATTTACTCCAGCGGTGACAACAACAAACAACATCCACTTCCTTTTCTGTCGCCCTCTTGATGTTCGTCTGGATTGGTAATTCATTCGTCCAAACCATTGCTCGAACGTTTGCCAGAGAAAAACTTTCAGCCATCTACTGATTTGCAACAGACTGTGCGGACCGTTTTTTCCCAGTTTGACTAGGAGCAACAAGCAGTAGGCAATGAGAGCGAGAAAGACTTGATTTCTTACAGCATTGTCACTCGTGCCATAGAAGTTCTTGATCTTTACATGCTGTTTCATCCACTTGAAAAACAGTTCTATTTGCCAGCGCCAACGATAGATGTCACTGAGTTCATCTGCTTCCCAGTCGAAGCGATTCGTAATGATTCGAATACGATTTCCTTTCGAATCCAGCGTCTCAATCAGTCGCAACACGTTATCCACCCGTTTTTGTGGCGTTCCAAGCAAGATCATGGAATCCGATAAAACAGAGCTTTCTGGTGGTATTTTGAAAGTATAGAGATGGCGAATTTCCGCGTTATCTTTCAGACGTGAAGCGAAAAAGATGCCTTTGTCCGTGTATTCATCAAACTTTTCGTAATCCACGTATTCTCGATCAAAGACGTACATGGCTCCGATCTCGTCAATCAGCGATTCCATTTGCGTGCGGTCATTAGACTTGGCATACGTAAGGGAAATCTTATCAGGATACACATCCTCCTGATTGGCAAATACGAGACGAAGATGAATCTTGATTCCCGCCTTGGTTTTTCGGAAGGTTGCCCATTGGTACTTCTGCATTACGAGGATATTGAATGATTTGAAAAGATTAATGCAACGCTAGTGGTGAAAACATTAGTCATTGTGGCTCACCCCCATTTAAACGAATCGCGCGTAAATAAAGCGTGGGTAGAAAGAATGAAGCAGGAAGCGGACGCCTGCGCTGTTGAAGCAGTGGCAGGATGTTGTCTTGACGTATGGCTGGGCGTACGGCTCCGAAGGAAACAAGCTGCACAACAAGGAATTTTTGCTGGCGATTTCCGTCGGAGGACCGGAGCAAGCCTACGAGCGGGATGGCTACAACTATTTCACGATCGCCGAGCTGACGACGCCGCTGCAAGCGATGGCGAATTTGACGGGAATGAAGTACCTTGCGCCGTTCAGATTCCACGGTATGATGCAGGCGTCGGAGGAACAGATCAAGCACAGCGCCGAAGAATACGTCAAGCATGCCCTGAATCCTGCTCTGGCCACCGAAGGCGTGCGCTAACCATCCGATTGACTGGGAAATAACAGCTCCAGCTGCTTTCTGGCATGGTCCGTCATGAGGAAAAAGGAAAAGCAGAACGCTCCTTTTCGCCGACGTACGCCACTTTGTTGATGGCTGTGAACGAAAAAGAGAGGTCACGCCAACGGAACTGTCGCAGCTGCTGCATATGACGCCGTCGACGATCACGCGGTTGGTTGACAAGATGGTGCAAAAAGGACAGTTGGAGCGGAAGATAGAAGGAAAGCACGTCTTGATCTGGCAGACGGACAAAGGAAGAGAAGCGCAGGCAGACATCGCAGTCGCGGTGCAAGAATTGCATGGCCGCTATTCGGCAGTCCTTGGGTAAGGCGAGGGCAGAAGCTTGACTGCCATGATTCATCGCGCGAGTGAGCGATTGGATCAAGCGAAAGGATGACTGCCTCGGTTCTTGATGCAGGAAACAGAGTGGAGAGCCGACTTCATTCGCAAGAGAATGAGGTCGGTTTTTTAATATTTATAATAGCGACTTGAAAGGAGTGAGGTCTTGAGTGGTGATTTTCTACAGGGTGGATCAAATCGCGGTTGTGTTGTATTTGGAAAAAAAGTAAGATATAAGTATCGGCCGTATGCTAGAGGCGACAGGCCGTTTTGATATTCCGTGCGTGTGCATTATAGACCCTCTACAAGTCTATTCCCACGGATAATTTCGAATTTCCACTATGCTTTCGAAAAATGAAGACGCGAGCAATCTCCCAGCCCTAAAAACGCCAAGGATGCTCGCAAGCGTTGGGAGAGTAGGCGTCAAACTGAGTTGGAAAGAAAAAAGCTCCTTGAATTTCAAGAAAAATGGTACCTAAAAAAAGACTGCTCGAAAACGGGCTGAGAAAAGCCTGAGAATCAAGGGATTGAGAAGACAGGGGTTCGAAAGCTTAGTGGAAAGCTTCGGGATTAGCACGTCATGATTGGTATGTGCGCGTAGAACGTGGTCGGGTCTGTTCGAAAGCTTAGTGGAAAGCTTCGGGATTAGCACGTTTCTGGGGAGTGTAGTATGACTCTTTTGTACGAGCATGGTTCGAAAGCTTAGTGGAAAGCTTCGGGATTAGCACTTTGAAGCGGTGGCTGACGCTGTGAGCGAGTGGAAGCGTTCGAAAGCTTAGTGGAAAGCTTCGGGATTAGCACCTGTTATTACGGACGATCCCCCGGATCTGCCATTGTTCGAAAGCTTAGTGGAAAGCTTCGGGATTAGCACAAATGTAAAAAATCGCACCATGCAATTAAGCATGGGTTCGAAAGCTTAGTGGAAAGCTTCGGGATTAGCACACGGATACGGAGTGTACGATCCTTGTCCGCAATGCGTTCGAAAGCTTAGTGGAAAGCTTCGGGATTAGCACACGTTTAAACGTAAAGGACGGTGAAATAGATGGCACCGTTCGAAAGCTTAGTGGAAAGCTTCGGGATTAGCACCTGCGTTATCACCGCATTCGCCCGTTAACATAACCGTTCGAAAGCTTAGTGGAAAGCTTCGGGATTAGCACCAAACGTGGATGATACATTCGAGCGCTCCGCGCAACCGTTCGAAAGCTTAGTGGAAAGCTTCGGGATTAGCACCGGCTCAACAGCGCGGAAAGCCGGGTGTAAGGTGTCCGTTCGAAAGCTTAGTGGAAAGCTTCGGGATTAGCACGCATTAACTGAAGCTGTAACGAGAGGTCGCGGTACATGTTCGAAAGCTTAGTGGAAAGCTTCGGGATTAGCACAAGTTAACCCCGCTGACATACGTATAGCCTCCAGGTTCGAAAGCTTAGTGGAAAGCTTCGGGATTAGCACCCACATCAGGCGCTAAGACACTTATTGTCACAGCTACGTTCGAAAGCTTAGTGGAAAGCTTCGGGATTAGCACCTTCCTCCCCTTCACTTGACCGAATCTCAAGTTTAGTTCGAAAGCTTAGTGGAAAGCTTCGGGATTAGCACCTGGTAAATGGCAGCATGGTACCAATTACCGACGCTGGGTTCGAAAGCTTAGTGGAAAGCTTCGGGATTAGCACTCTCGCAGTCATCTTTTCGTTCACCTACCTTTACGCGTTCGAAAGCTTAGTGGAAAGCTTCGGGATTAGCACCCGCAAAGGGCAAATACTCTTGTTCCGCTTGAGACAAGTTCGAAAGCTTAGTGGAAAGCTTCGGGATTAGCACGCGCCGGGTCATGCTATTGATGATCGCCAAGTCACTGTTCGAAAGCTTAGTGGAAAGCTTCGGGATTAGCACTTTTTAAAAAAAATAAAACGAACATAAAGGTAGATCACGAGTTCGAAAGCTTAGTGGAAAGCTTCGGGATTAGCACCCTGAACCGCCGCCGATGACCAACAACTGGGTGTGATGTTCGAAAGCTTAGTGGAAAGCTTCGGGATTAGCACTGCCAAAAAGAAGCGCAAGGTGAAGGAAATGAGCCAGTTCGAAAGCTTAGTGGAAAGCTTCGGGATTAGCACTGGGGTCCCTCCACGGGTGTCAGTCCGTTCAAAAAATGTTCGAAAGCTTAGTGGAAAGCTTCGGGATTAGCACCGGGTTTTCCGACTGCTTGAGCGAGCCCTAATCCAGCGTTCGAAAGCTTAGTGGAAAGCTTCGGGATTAGCACATCTCACGCTCTTTATCTTCGTACCGGAGTCCAAAGTAATGTTCGAAAGCTTAGTGGAAAGCTTCGGGATTAGCACTCTACAGCATGTTTGACGAGGACAAGCATGTTGTAGTTCGAAAGCTTAGTGGAAAGCTTCGGGATTAGCACCAGCATGTGGAGTCAGAGCTATACGCTTACCACGAGACGTTCGAAAGCTTAGTGGAAAGCTTCGGGATTAGCACTACCAAGCAGATGCGGATACCCAACCGGATCGTATTGAGTTCGAAAGCTTAGTGGAAAGCTTCGGGATTAGCACTAAAACAAGGTGGTGACGGCATGCTACAGGAACACCAAGGTTCGAAAGCTTAGTGGAAAGCTTCGGGATTAGCACACAAAAGTCGAAAGATGCGGCTGACTATGTGGTGCCGTTCGAAAGCTTAGTGGAAAGCTTCGGGATTAGCACTGACGGCGAAGGGCATCGACTACCACTATCACCGCTCGGGTTCGAAAGCTTAGTGGAAAGCTTCGGGATTAGCACCGTTCGCCCTTGCCTCAACCAACCAGTTCTTCTGAGTTCGAAAGCTTAGTGGAAAGCTTCGGGATTAGCACGCCTGACGATACCAAACGTGTTTCGATGGTTGTCTCCCGTTCGAAAGCTTAGTGGAAAGCTTCGGGATTAGCACACACATAGACATATTCTTCTTTGCGGACATGACGATGGTTCGAAAGCTTAGTGGAAAGCTTCGGGATTAGCACGTCAGGCCGCAAACCAAAAGTTGTTTTTGAAAGAATGCAGTTCGAAAGCTTAGTGGAAAGCTTCGGGATTAGCACTTAAAATACAAAGTAGGTACAGCATCACGGTACATGTTCGAAAGCTTAGTGGAAAGCTTCGGGATTAGCACCTATTTTTTTTAAAAAAACGCGCTACTTACCGCTCATGTTCGAAAGCTTAGTGGAAAGCTTCGGGATTAGCACTCGTTGATGGCTTTATGCTATTATCCCGGCTGCGGCGCGTTCGAAAGCTTAGTGGAAAGCTTCGGGATTAGCACAGCCGAGACAAAACCCTTGCCCGTCGAGTCTCAATGTTCGAAAGCTTAGTGGAAAGCTTCGGGATTAGCACTTCGGAGTTTAGGGATGTGCCTAACGGTTACCGTAAGTTCGAAAGCTTAGTGGAAAGCTTCGGGATTAGCACTTGAGATACTACCCAGACCAACGCCTGAGGCTACGAAGTTCGAAAGCTTAGTGGAAAGCTTCGGGATTAGCACGACCCAAGCGTTGCCGTAGACCCGAGCGTTGCCGTAGAGTTCGAAAGCTTAGTGGAAAGCTTCGGGATTAGCACACAAAGACCGGCTCGTCCACGAATACGGTCGTGTCGCGTTCGAAAGCTTAGTGGAAAGCTTCGGGATTAGCACTTATGGACGACTTCTTCGGAGGACGCAAACTGAGTAAGGTTCGAAAGCTTAGTGGAAAGCTTCGGGATTAGCACATAAAAGGTTTGCGCAACTACAACCAAGATATTAAGTTCGAAAGCTTAGTGGAAAGCTTCGGGATTAGCACCCTTTCGTGCCCGGGTACAGTGCCTCGATCTTGAGTTCGAAAGCTTAGTGGAAAGCTTCGGGATTAGCACTATGCGGATGGATGCGGGGTTGACCGGAAGCTGTAAGCGTTCGAAAGCTTAGTGGAAAGCTTCGTGGTTAGCACAGCTTGTCCAACTTGATGCTCCTTTTCATCGTTCGAAAACTTGGTGAAATACCTTGAAAATTAACACATCAAAGATGCCCCTGCTTTACGTTAGGGGCATCTTTCTATTAAATAACCTATAGTGAACTTCAAAATCATTGATCTCTTGATAATAATATATACCAAATTCAATAGTCATAGTGAGAGGTTTACAGGTGCTCGATACGTTTTCTTGCAAAAAAGAAGCAGTCAGGCAAAAAATGGATTAAAAGAAAACTGGTTTCATTTGGAAAGGGAGAGCATTGGCTTTTCTCTTTGTAAATAAAGTGCAAGCTTTGTAATAAGCTTCTAGTGGAGAAGTGATTGTTTGAATCACCCAATGCACACGCACTAAAGTTAGACGAACCTATAATTCGTATTAGTAAGTATAGTACATGAAGAAAAATGCAACAAGCATTTACTCTCTTTTAAATAAAGAATTGATAGCTGTTAGTATTGATAGTATATTATACCTTATAGATGTTCGATTTTTTTTGAAATTCAAAAATCATACTTAGTAAAGAAAGGAAATAACGTCATGGACAAGCGAAAGCGTAGAAGTTACGAGTTTAGGTGGGAAGCGGGAGGCACCAGTCATGGCAATCCGTAGCATAAAACTAAAACTAAAAACCCACACAGGCCCGGAAGCGCAAAACCTCCGAAAAGGAATATGGCGGACGCATCGGTTGTTAAATGAAGGCGTCGCCTATTACATGAAAATGCTCCTGCTCTTTCGTCAGGAAAGCACTGGTGAACGGCCAAAAGAAGAACTACAGGAAGAACTGATTTGTCACATACGCGAACAGCAACAACGAAATCAGGCAGATAAAAATACGCAAGCGCTTCCGCTAGATAAGGCACTGGAAGCTTTGCGCCAACTATATGAACTGCTTGTCCCCTCCTCGGTCGGACAAAGTGGCGACGCCCAGATCATCAGCCGAAAGTTTCTCAGCCCGCTCGTCGATCCGAACAGCGAAGGCGGCAAAGGTACTTCGAAGGCAGGGGCAAAACCCACTTGGCAGAAGAAAAAAGAAGCGAACGACCCAACCTGGGAACAGGATTACGAAAAATGGAAAAAAAGACGCGAGGAAGACCCAACCGCTTCTGTGATTACTACTTTGGAGGAATACGGCATTAGACCGATCTTTCCCCTGTACACGAACACCGTAACAGATATCGCGTGGTTGCCACTTCAATCCAATCAGTTTGTGCGAACCTGGGACAGAGACATGCTTCAACAAGCGATTGAAAGACTGCTCAGTTGGGAGAGCTGGAACAAACGTGTCCAGGAAGAGTATGCCAAGCTGAAAGAAAAAATGGCTCAACTGAACGAGCAACTCGAAGGCGGTCAGGAATGGATCAGCTTGCTAGAGCAGTACGAAGAAAACCGAGAGCGAGAGCTTAGGGAAAACATGACCGCTGCCAATGACAAGTATCGGATTACCAAGCGGCAAATGAAAGGCTGGAACGAGCTGTACGAGCTATGGTCAACCTTTCCCGCCAGTGCCAGTCACGAGCAATACAAAGAGGCGCTCAAGCGTGTGCAGCAGCGACTGAGAGGGCGGTTTGGGGATGCTCACTTCTTCCAGTATCTGATGGAAGAGAAGAACCGCCTGATCTGGAAGGGGAATCCGCAGCGTATCCATTATTTTGTCGCGCGCAACGAACTGACGAAACGGCTGGAGGAAGCCAAGCAAAGCGCCACGATGACGTTGCCCAATGCCAGGAAGCATCCATTGTGGGTGCGCTTCGATGCACGGGGAGGAAATTTGCAAGACTACTACTTGACGGCTGAAGCGGACAAACCGAGAAGCAGACGTTTTGTAACGTTTAGTCAGTTGATATGGCCAAGCGAATCGGGATGGATGGAAAAGAAAGACGTCGAGGTCGAGCTAGCTTTGTCCAGGCAGTTTTACCAGCAGGTGAAGTTGCTGAAAAATGACAAAGGCAAGCAGAAAATCGAGTTCAAGGATAAAGGTTCGGGCTCGACGTTTAACGGACACTTGGGGGGAGCAAAGCTACAACTGGAGCGGGGCGATTTGGAGAAGGAAGAAAAAAACTTCGAGGACGGGGAAATCGGCAGCGTTTACCTTAACGTTGTCATTGATTTCGAACCTTTGCAAGAAGTGAAAAATGGCCGCGTGCAGGCGCCGTA
Source organism: Brevibacillus sp. FW301-21C12A (assembly GCF_058788915.1). Classification (NCBI taxonomy): domain Bacteria; kingdom Bacillati; phylum Bacillota; class Bacilli; order Caryophanales; family Paenibacillaceae; genus Brevibacillus; species Brevibacillus sp. FW301-21C12A. Next base: position 123,205 of record NZ_JBYTBG010000007.1, on the reverse strand, counting down.
TGGACAAGTACTGCAACTCATTCGTCGCCCCAACGAGTTTCCCAAGGTCACTACCTATAAGTCGGAGCAACTTGTTGAATGGATAAAAGCTTCGCCACAACACTCGGCTGGGGTGGAGTCGCTGGCATCCGGTTTTCGTGTAATGAGCATAGACCTTGGGCTGCGCGCGGCTGCAGCGACTTCTATTTTTTCTGTAGAAGAGAGTAGCGATAAAAATGCGGCTGATTTTTCCTACTGGATTGAAGGAACGCCGCTGGTCGCTGTCCATCAGCGGAGCTATATGCTCAGGTTGCCTGGTGAACAGGTAGAAAAACAGGTGATGGAAAAACGGGACGAGCGGTTCCAGCTACACCAACGTGTGAAGTTTCAAATCAGAGTGCTCGCCCAAATCATGCGTATGGCAAATAAGCAGTATGGAGATCGCTGGGATGAACTCGACAGCCTGAAACAAGCGGTTGAGCAGAAAAAGTCGCCGCTCGATCAAACAGACCGGACATTTTGGGAGGGGATTGTCTGCGACTTAACAAAGGTTTTGCCTCGAAACGAAGCGGACTGGGAACAAGCGGTAGTGCAAATACACCGAAAAGCAGAGGAATACGTCGGAAAAGCCGTTCAGGCATGGCGCAAGCGCTTTGCTGCTGACGAGCGAAAAGGCATCGCAGGTCTGAGCATGTGGAACATAGAAGAATTGGAGGGCTTGCGCAAGCTGTTGATTTCCTGGAGCCGCAGGACGAGGAATCCGCAGGAGGTTAATCGCTTTGAGCGAGGCCATACCAGCCACCAGCGTCTGTTGACCCATATCCAAAACGTCAAAGAGGATCGCCTGAAGCAGTTAAGTCACGCCATTGTCATGACTGCCTTGGGGTATGTTTACGACGAGCGGAAACAAGAGTGGTGCGCCGAATACCCGGCTTGCCAGGTCATTCTGTTTGAAAATCTGAGCCAGTACCGTTCTAACCTGGATCGCTCGACCAAAGAAAACTCCACCTTGATGAAGTGGGCGCATCGCAGCATTCCGAAATACGTCCACATGCAGGCGGAGCCATACGGGATTCAGATTGGCGATGTCCGGGCGGAATATTCCTCTCGTTTTTACGCCAAGACAGGAACGCCAGGCATTCGTTGTAAAAAGGTGAGAGGCCAAGACCTGCAGGGCAGACGGTTTGAGAACTTGCAGAAGAGGTTAGTCAACGAGCAATTTTTGACGGAAGAACAAGTGAAACAGCTAAGGCCCGGCGACATTGTCCCGGATGATAGCGGAGAACTGTTCATGACCTTGACAGACGGAAGCGGAAGCAAGGAGGTCGTGTTTCTCCAGGCCGATATTAACGCGGCGCACAATCTGCAAAAACGTTTTTGGCAGCGATACAATGAACTGTTCAAGGTTAGCTGCCGCGTCATCGTCCGAGACGAGGAAGAGTATCTCGTTCCCAAGACAAAATCGGTGCAGGCAAAGCTGGGCAAAGGGCTTTTTGTGAAAAAATCGGATACAGCCTGGAAAGATGTATATGTGTGGGACAGCCAGGCAAAGCTGAAAGGTAAAACAACCTTTACAGAAGAGTCTGAGTCGCCCGAACAACTGGAAGACTTTCAGGAGATCATCGAGGAAGCAGAAGAGGCGAAAGGAACATACCGTACACTGTTCCGCGATCCTAGCGGAGTCTTTTTTCCCGAATCCGTATGGTATCCCCAAAAAGATTTTTGGGGCGAGGTGAAAAGGAAGCTGTACGGAAAATTGCGGGAACGGTTTTTGACAAAGGCTCGGTAAGGGTGTGCAAGGAGAGTGAATGGCTTGTCCTGGATACCTGTCCGCATGCTAAATGAAATTCAGTATTGTGAGCGACTGTACCATATTATGCATGTGCAGGGGCTGTTTGAGGAAAGCGCAGACACGGTCGAAGGAGCAGCACAACACAAGCGTGCAGAGACACATCTGCGCAAAAGCAAGGCAGCGCCGGAAGAGATGTGGGGGGACGCTCCGTTTAGCTTGCAGCTCGGCGACCCTGTGCTTGGCATTACGGGAAAGCTGGATGCCGTCTGTCTGGAAGAAGGTAAGCAGTGGATTCCGGTAGAAGGAAAGCATTCGGCGTCGCCAGAAGGCGGGCAGATGTTCAATGTAGGCGTGTATTCGCTGGACGGTTCTGCCTGGCCCAACGACCAAATCCAATTGTGTGCGCAAGGCTTGCTGCTTCGCGCGAATGGATATGAATCCGATTATGGCTACTTATACTACCGTGGCAATAAAAAGAAGGTTCGCATTCTTTTTTCGCAGGAACTCATAGCGGCTACTCACGCCTGCATTCAAAAAGCTCATCAGCTTCGGGAAGCCGAAATTCCCCCTCCGTTGCAGGAGTCGAAAAAGTGCTTTCGCTGCTCGTTAAATTACGTATGCATGCCTGACGAGACGAATTACATGTTGGGGTTGAGCGCAAACATCAGAAAGATTGTGCCCAGTCGTCCAGATGGCGGGGTACTGTATGTTACAGAGCAGGGGGCAAAACTGGGCAGAAGCGGAGAAAGCTTGACCATCACCTGCCGGGGCGAAAAGATAGACGAAATCCCGATCAAAGACTTGATTCACGTGAGCTTGATGGGGCATGTGCAATGCTCTACGCAGCTTCTGCACACCTTGATGAACTGTGGCGTCCACGTCAGCTACTTGACTACGCATGGCACATTGACAGGAATAATGACTCCCCCTTTATCGAAAAACATTCGAACAAGAGCCAAGCAGTTTATCAAATTTCAGCACGCGGAGATCGCCCTTGGAATCGCGAGAAGGGTCGTGTATGCGAAAATTTCCAATCAGCGCACGATGCTGCGCCGCAATGGCTCACCAGATAAAGCAGTTTTAAAAGAGTTAAAAGAGCTTAGAGATCGCGCGTGGGAGGCGCCATCACTGGAAATAGTGAGAGGTATCGAGGGACGTGCAGCACAGTTGTACATGCAGTTTTTCCCTACCATGTTAAAGCACCCAGTAGTAGACGGTATGGCGATCATGAACGGTCGCAACCGTCGCCCGCCCAAAGATCCGGTCAATGCGCTGCTCTCCCTCGGCTATACGCTTCTTTCACGGGATGTTTACTCCGCATGTGCCAATGTCGGACTCGATCCACTGTTCGGCTTTTTCCATACGATGGAGCCGGGCAGACCAGCTTTGGCACTTGATCTGATGGAACCGTTCCGCGCCTTGATTGCCGATAGCGTAGCGATACGTACCTTGAATACGGAGGAACTCACCCTCGGGGACTTTTATTGGGGAAAAGACAGTTGTTATTTGAAAAAGGCAGGAAGACAAACGTATTTCGCTGCCTATGAAAGACGGATGAACGAGACGCTGACGCATCCGCAATTTGGGTATAAGCTCAGCTATCGCCGTATGCTGGAGCTGGAAGCAAGGTTTTTGGCCCGGTATCTGGATGGAGAGCTGGTGGAATATACGCCGCTCATGACAAGGTAGGAAATGACCATGCGACAATTTGTTCTGGTAAGCTATGATATTGCCGATCAAAAACGTTGGAGAAAAGTATTCAAGCTGATGAAGGGGCAAGGCGAGCACGTCCAGTACTCGGTGTTTCTGTGCCAGCTCACCGAGATTCAGCAAGCCAAGCTAAAGGTAAGCCTGGCGGAGCTGGTTCACCATGGAGAAGACCAGGTCATGTTTGTAAAAATCGGCCCAGTGACGAGAGATCAACTGGACAAGCGGATTTCTACTGTTGGCAGGGAGTTTCTGCCTCGCGATTTGACCAAATTTATCTATTAAGGAATGAAGAAAGCTAGTTGTAACAAAAGTGGAAAAAGAGTAAAATAAAGGTGTCAGTCGCACGCTATAGGCCATAAGTCGACTTACATATCCGTGCGTGTGCATTATGGGCCCATCCACAGGTCTATTCCCACGGATAATCACGACTTTCCACTAAGCTTTCGAATTTTATGATGCGAGCATCCTCTCAGGTCAAAAAAGCCGGGGGATGCTCGAACTCTTTGTGGGCGTAGGCTTTCCAGAGTTTTTTAGGGGAAGAGGCAGCCGATGGATAAGAGGAATGGCGATTGAATTTTGGCTTGCTCGAAAAACGGGTCTGTAAGGCTTGCGGCTGTAGGGGTTGAGTGGGAAGGAGTTCGAAAGCTTAGTGGAAAGCTTCGTGGTTAGCACCTCAACAAATGTTCGCATTTGACCTTATCCGCATCGTAGAAGAGTTCGAAAGCTTAGTGGAAAGCTTCGTGGTTAGCACGCAAGCCTGCGCAGACGATTATCACTTCTGTAGCCGTTCGAAAGCTTAGTGGAAAGCTTCGTGGTTAGCACAACTCGCCAGCGTCAATGTCGGTTCCTGAACTCCCTCCGGGTTCGAAAGCTTAGTGGAAAGCTTCGTGGTTAGCACGCCATAATTCCACCGGCTGAACACCGCCGCAACCCGATTGTTCGAAAGCTTAGTGGAAAGCTTCGTGGTTAGCACTACGCCCTGCCCGTCCATTCGTCAACAACATTTCACGCCGTTCGAAAGCTTAGTGGAAAGCTTCGTGGTTAGCACTTTCCCACGTTTTTCACATCCTTGCGTCACCTTAAATTGTTCGAAAGCTTAGTGGAAAGCTTCGTGGTTAGCACTTTCCCGGTGCGCATCTTGCCCGACTTGCGCAAACTTTGTTCGAAAGCTTAGTGGAAAGCTTCGTGGTTAGCACCGGTACTCTTGCCACTCGTCTACATTTTATTCGTTGTGGTTCGAAAGCTTAGTGGAAAGCTTCGTGGTTAGCACTTTTAAAAAGATCAACTCCTTTACCTCCGAACTTTAAAAGTTCGAAAGCTTAGTGGAAAGCTTCGTGGTTAGCACCTTTGATGGAGGTTAGACGTGTTCCGGGACGACTGGTTCGAAAGCTTAGTGGAAAGCTTCGTGGTTAGCACGGTAAAAACGGAAGGTTGTGCGACATGAAACGGACGTTCGAAAGCTTAGTGGAAAGCTTCGTGGTTAGCACACTACGTGCCCGGACGCGGTGGCTGGCGGATGGAAGTTCGAAAGCTTAGTGGAAAGCTTCGTGGTTAGCACCGAAGACCTCCTTGGGTGTATTGATAGTATATTTTATGTTCGAAAGCTTAGTGGAAAGCTTCGTGGTTAGCACGCGAGATCGCCCGGTCGCCTCGCGCCAAAAACCGCGTTCGAAAGCTTAGTGGAAAGCTTCGTGGTTAGCACTCCAAATGTCACCTTTTACTGGTTCCATTTCTGTAAAGTTCGAAAGCTTAGTGGAAAGCTTCGTGGTTAGCACGACGGTATTACGCCTGATGTGTCCGATAAACCTTTTCCAGTTCGAAAGCTTAGTGGAAAGCTTCGTGGTTAGCACTCCTCTTTCTCGTTAAGGTGATTTTCAGTTTTAATGTTCGAAAGCTTAGTGGAAAGCTTCGTGGTTAGCACGCCCTCTACGGTAAGCCCGACGGCATCCTCCGTTACAGTTCGAAAGCTTAGTGGAAAGCTTCGTGGTTAGCACGATGAGGCGCAGGCGCGGTTTTACGAGCGTCTAAAGGTTCGAAAGCTTAGTGGAAAGCTTCGTGGTTAGCACTGCCATCTTGTAAACACGATGATATTTAGACTGGCTGACGTTCGAAAGCTTAGTGGAAAGCTTCGTGGTTAGCACGAAAGTTGGCGATCACATGCTTACCCTTTTCGAGGGTTCGAAAGCTTAGTGGAAAGCTTCGTGGTTAGCACAGTAGTGGAAACGAAAAGCCTTCTGCTTTTCGTTATGCGTTCGAAAGCTTAGTGGAAAGCTTCGTGGTTAGCACCGTGGACAAATTCTCGTTTTCTGATTTAAGAGACTTAATGTTCGAAAGCTTAGTGGAAAGCTTCGTGGTTAGCACGAGCAAGAATTTGATGAAATTTCTCTTTTGATAATGTATGTTCGAAAGCTTAGTGGAAAGCTTCGTGGTTAGCACTTGTTTTGTATCGGGGTGAATGTACAGCCTGTTGTCTTGTTCGAAAGCTTAGTGGAAAGCTTCGTGGTTAGCACCGTTTGAGTTTTTCTTGCCGGGCGATATCGAAGCGGATGTTCGAAAGCTTAGTGGAAAGCTTCGTGGTTAGCACTGAAAATGATTTTTTCCAAGTACCTGAGCGGCCTTGTTCGAAAGCTTAGTGGAAAGCTTCGTGGTTAGCACCCCGCGCATCCTCCAGGTACTCGTCCGGCAAATACATAAAGTTCGAAAGCTTAGTGGAAAGCTTCGTGGTTAGCACGCTAAAGTCCGTCTAAACTACTGAGATCTTAAATCGGCGCTCAAATAAAAAACCTCGCTAATGCGAGGTTTCAGCTTCTTACTTCTCAACGGGGTCTGTCCAGTATTTTGTGTAAACCCTTTTGGAATAAAAAACTAGCGTAAGTATTGGCCGATCCGATCCGGGAAGAAAACGGAGAGCTGGAGGAGCATTTGCCCCCAGTTCTGCACTCGTCCAGTCCACTTCCTGGTGACGTCCATGGTAGCCAAATAGAGCATTTTGAGCAGGGCTTCATCGGTGGGGAAAATGCTCTTGCCCTTCGTCACCTTCCGGAGTTGCCGATGGTAACTCTCAATCATATTGGTCGTATAGATCAATTTACGAATCTCTGGTGGATACTTGAAAAAAGTAGCTAGCTCGTCCCAGTTGGTACGCCAAGAGCGAACGATGAGGGGATATTTGTTACCCCATGTTTCCTCAAAACGATCCAATTCCAGTAAGGCAGCCTCTTCTGTTGCCGCTTTGTAGATTGGCTTTAAATCCGCCGTCACTTTCTTAAGATCCTTATAAGAAACATAACGGGTCGAGTTGCGGATTTGATGAATGATGCACTTTTGGATCTCTGTATTCGGATAGCAGGCAGAGATGGCCTGAGAGAAGCCCGTTAGGTTATCCACGCAGGTGATGAGAATGTCCTGAACCCCACGGTTCCGTAAGTCGTTCAGTACGCTCAGCCAGAACTTTGAGGATTCATTCTCTCCAATCCACATGCCTAATACGTCCTTGTTGCCGTCCAAATCAATGCCAATGACCATATAAGCCGCTTTGTTCACAATAGCACCGTCTTGCTTGACTTTGTAGTGAATGGCGTCCATAAATACAACCGCATAGATGCTTTGTAGCGGTCGGTTCTGCCATTCTTTGATGAGTGGCACGATCTTATTCGTCACATTGGAGATCATGGTAGGAGAAACGTCAATTCCATACAGATGGTTCAGATGGTCCTGAATATCCCGTGTGCTGACACCTTTGGCATACATGGCGATAATTTGGTCCTCAATGCCGGTAACGGTAGACTGATGCTTTTTCACGATAACGGGCTCAAATTCGCCATTACGGTCACGTGGCACCGCGATCTCCACCTCGCCGTATTCGCTTGTCACCGTCTTCTTTGTCTTCCCGTTACGGCTGTTTGTTGTTTTCTTTCGCTTCACATCGTGCTTTTCATAGCCGAGTTCCGTGTCAAGCTCCGCCTCTAGCATCGACTGCAGCGTTTCTGCAAACAGTTCCTTCAGTGCCGACTGCACATCGTCCATCGTCTTGAGGTTGTTTTCCTTCACAAACGCCTTCACTTGTTCCTTACTAAATCTCGCCATAGGTGTCATCCTCTCAAACCAACCTTTCTTTTATTGTAATAGGTTTTGAGAGTTTACACAGAATATTTTACAGTCCCTCTCAACGTCGATGGTTTCTGTTGATGCAAGGTGATCGGAATCTCGAACATCATTTGGATAAATATGGGTTGCTCTACTGCGATCGGTAAGACCCATGCCGGTAATATCGAGATTATAACCATAGTAAAATGCTTGCCAGATGAACTTAGAACAATAACTAAGCTCAATATTATCCAAGTCCATATTGAAGTAGTATTTCTTTACGTCATCAATATGGTTGATTGCCCATTTAGCAGCTTTAGAAGCTCCACTCCTGGGACGGAGAACTTCGATCTTATCGCCGTCCCTAAATCGAGATACATAGTAATCGATATCTTCAACGAACCAAGGTCCTTTTGGATGAACGTGAATGATATCGTAGTCCGGTCCTACAATTGCCACGTGTCCAACAAAAAAAGTCGAAAAGCTTTTTTTCGAGTACAATACGTCTCCTGGCTTCATATCGGTGTTAGTACCAGGATATTGTGGTTTATCAGATGCCATATAAAATTCCTCCTATAAAGTTGATTAACGATAGTAGGGCGCCCATTATCGCTTTCACTCTTAAGGGAAAAAAAAGCATCATTTTACAACCAATTTTTTGGGGGATAACGAAAATGAACAAAAAAACAATGATTATAGTTTTCCTGGTCTTAATCATGATCTCTGCTCCAGTTATATATGTTCAAGGAACTTTGTTAAGCTTAGAAAATCAAGTACGCCAATATCTCATTACGGAGAAAAATCTCGATGAGCAAACAATAGTTAGTCTAGATGGCGTTTTTGGGAAGCTTCCGGTCTTTAGTGTAGAAGTTATTTTTGCTGATGAACCCGATGTAAGATACTTTTATACTGAAAAAAACGGAAACATAATACCTTTACATCCATCGCCTAAACCCAAAGGATACGAATACAAACATAAGTGAGTCCCGATAATCTACACGTCCGAATCCCCAGATTCGGGCGTTTTTCCCTGTTATGAGCGATTGGCGTTCCACCGATCGTCTCAAAAAGTCCACCCATTATGGACGTCCTACGCTGGTACCGCCTTTGGAGGCGAAAGGGGGATTGTCCCTCGCGAATGAATGCAATTAACTCCATTTTCATTTGTTGGATACTATCTTCTTGCGGTTGTTTGATATACCGCGATAGAAAAATCATATCTGGCTCAAACAAGGTAATAAGCGTTTCTCATGCTTGCTAGCGCGGTCAGTGGAGCGGCGAGCAACTGCTGCCAGCACCAGCGAAAAAATTTGACCTAGCGAAATACGAATCAGGCTAGCGCAGCCCTTGAAGCCGCGAGCAACTGCCGCCAGCATTCTACGAAAAACTGGCCCTAGCGAAAATCCACCAGCTACTGCTGTCCTTGAAGCCTCGAGCAGCTACTGCCAGCATCCAACAAAAAATCGCCCCAGCAAAATTCGCACACTAATCACGCGGCAGCACTTGCAAAGCAGAATCCTCATGGAAACCAACACAAACGATTGATATTGCGGGCAGTACATCAAAGGCGGCATACTAGAAGGCAAAACTGCATTCGCCAACGCCTTCCTCGATCGCTTTGGACGATTCGAATTTGTTGGTTACGAACTTTGTGCAAGGGACGCTATCTGTTTTCGATGCCGAAAAATTAAGCCAAATACGGCAAGTGCCGGTCGGGGAGTGGCCTACCCAAGTGTTTGTTGTGCCAAAATCGAGTGCGAACGAATAAGGAAGCAAGCCCTGATTTTGGCGTGATTTTGCGAAAGGCAGGAGGCTGAGTGTGAAGGCAGGAGGGCAGGAACACATACAGGCGGGAAAGCATAAAGCCACGAACACACGAACTCATGCCCACCCAACCAACAATTAAGCACCTCCCCAACACCCCCCGAAAGAAAGAACGACTGCACCCCCAACAGATGCAGTCGCCCTTTTCTCGCACAAAACTTTATTCAACAACCTTTCTCATTCGCAATTACGACCTTGTTCCTCCCAGACTCTTTCGCCTGGTACAAAGCCTGATCGGCCAGTTCGATGAGCTGTGTAGCGGAATCTCCGTGGAGCGGGCTGCTGACGATGCCGACCGATACGGTGATGGGCTGGCCCGTCGGATTTGTGCTGCTTTCCATCTGCGTTCGGATTTTTTCCGCGACGGACAAGGCTTCTGTGCTGGAAGCGCTGCGGAGCAGGGCGATGAATTCTTCGCCGCCGAAACGGCCGCAAATGTCGCTTTTTCGCACACAGCTTTTCATGATTTCCGCAAACTGCTTCAAGACTTCATCGCCGACCGGATGGCCGAAGGTGTCGTTGACGTGCTTGAAGTGATCGATGTCCAGCAGGAGGATGGAAAAGTTCTTTTTCTCTTTCGTCCACGTTTGCAAAATCTCTTCGACGGAACGGCGGTTCGCAAGCCCTGTGAGCACGTCGGTGGTTGCTTCGTGGGTCAAGCGGTCGGTCTTTTCTTTGATTTTTTTGGCCGCTGTCCGGAATGCTTTGGTCAATAAATCGGCCTCCCGGTTCCAATGGTGCTTGTCCGGGGGCAGCTCGACTCTTTCCGAGCCCATTTTGCTCATCAGATCGGCTAGGTGGACAAAAGGTCTGGCCAGCTTGTGGGCGAGCTGAATCACAATCAGAAGCAGGAACAGAGACGGAGGCAGCAAGTAGAGCAGCATCATTCGCACCTGGCTGTGCAGCTCGTTGTAAACGAGTTCCATCGGCGAAGTGACGATGACTCCCCAGCCGTTTGCCGGAACTTGCGCATACCCGGCCAGCAGGTGATCGCCGTTGATGCTCAACATCTGGTCGTAGCCGTTGTTGCCCGCGAGCAGCTTTCGTACGACGGGATTGGACTGGATGTTCTGGCCGATCTGCTGTTTGTCCGGATGGAACAGCAACTGTCCATTCGAGCCGACAATCGAATAAGACGAGCCGCTCGTATCTATCTCCGGGTTGCCGATAATCATGTTCAAAATGTTGTGATCCTGCAAATAGATCGTTCCCCCGACGAATCCGCGATACTGTCCGTCCTTGTCAAAGATCGGTTCGCTCATAAACAGCAGGAGGCGCTTGTACTTTTTGGAAATGTAGGGCGATGAGATGTAAGGCTTTTTCAATGCCAGTGCGTATTGCGCTTCCCTGGTCGTAAGCTTCTGTCCGACAGTGCCGAGCGATGGCGGGGACACACTGCGAACCGTTCCGGTTTCATCTACGACAGTAAGCGAGTTGAAGTAGTTGCCGCTTTTGCGAAGAATCTCCAGATGTTCGATGGCTTCTTGTTGCGTCCGTGAGGGATGGTCGATTAAAACGGTGGCGGAATAGCGCAGGCTGCTGCGCATGGATAGGAACAGGGAGTCGATCATTTGGCTCATTTTGCTTGCGCTCGAATAGTTAAGAGTGAGAGTCGTATCAATCAGCGACTTCTTTTTCGATTGATACGAGGCTACGAGAAGAATCGTCAGCGTCAACAGAATGGACAAGGAAACAAGACCCGTCAAAAGGGTAGTCAAACCAATCTTTTTCCCCTGGCTCGTTGGAAAACGATGAAAAACAGGCATATGGCTTAGGCCTCTCTTTGCGTTGGATCGATTCACGATGGAAGAGAACTGTAAAAATTCCATGTGTATTATAAGCGATACAGGCGGGACATGCTATGTAGAAAAATGAATTTTATAAAAAAATCTCGCCGATTCCACAATTATCCAGACATGCACGCAAAAAAACCGCCCTCTACAAAAGAGAGGGCAGTTGCATAAAAATCCAGCCAGCTTTGCTGCTTACGTATTCAAACCGCGAATTTGTTGCTCGATCTTTTCGAAGCCACCGGATACTTTGACGATTTCCTCTTTTTGCTCGGAGACGAGCACGAGGACTTCTTCGAGGCTTTCCTTGTTTTTGTCGGTGATGTCTGCGTTGACCTCGACTTTGGCGTTGACTTCCTGAATCATGCTGTGGACGTGGACGATGAACTCTTGCAGATTTTTCGTTTTCTCGGCGAAGTTGTGCATGTAGTTGTCCACGTTCGTAAACATTTCCTGAACCTCCATGATCCCTTCGCTGTTTTTCTCAAACGACAGTTGGGACTCGGAGATCATGTCGGAGACGAGCTTCATTTTTTCGCGAATCGTCATCAACAAGGTAGAGATTGATTCGGAGGACAGCTTGGAAGATTCGGCCAGCTTGCGCACCTCGTCCGCTACGACGGCAAAGCCGCGACCATGCTCGCCTGCACGGGAAGCCTCGATGGTCGCATTGAGCGCCAGCAGGTTGGTCTGTGCCGAAATTTCCGAAATCGTTTGGATGATTTTTTCAATGGATTCCGTTTCTTTGTTCAGCTCTTGGATCAGCTTGTTCGTGCCTTGAATGTCCTTGATAAAGCGCTCGAAGTCGTTGCCGATGTTGCTGATGCGCTTGCCGCTTTCATTGGTCGCTTCTTTGGTCGATTCTACGTATTCGTGCATTTCGGTCACGGAGCGGGTCATGTCCTCTACCTGGAGGTTGGTCGTGCCCATCTCGCGGCGCAACTCGTTGGTGTTGTCGGTCTGGATCGAGAAGGAGCGCATGATCTCCTGAAGGGCAGCCACTGTCTCCACCGCGCGGACGTTGACGCCATCTGTAACCTTGTTCAAATTCTCCTGATATTCCTGGACGGAGTTGAGCGATTCGTTGATCTGGTCCAAAATGCGCTGCAGCGACTCTTTGGAGGCGATCGCTTGCTGCTTTTGCTCCTCGCTTTCCCGCTGCAGCTTGTTGTTGAAAACTGCGTGCATCATGCTTGTCGCCGATACGAAGCAGAAGGCCAGCAAGTAGTACATCAAATGAACAGGATCGGACGTGTAGAAAATCGCTTCGCCGTTCGTCAGGAAATAGTAGGTGACGATCCCCATGGCTGCGATGATGGTCAAGATGTTAATCAGTTTGTCCTGATAAATGCCCATGACCGCGACGAAGAACATGATCGTCATGATGTTGACCAGCCAAGGATCGAGTCCCACGATGACGAACATGAAAATGCCGATGACAGCGAAGTTGAAAAACTTCATGAAGGGAGCCATCTTGTCCCGCCAGGCTGGCCGGTTGGAAAGGTAGGCAAAAGGTGCGAGCACCCCGTACAAAATCCCCAGCACGGTTAAAACGAAGGAGAACGGAACCCCCATGATGAGGTTCACGATCTGGACGATGGTAATGATGCTCGCAAAAACAATGACCACCCAGTTATTTCTTCTTTGTAAGAGTTCCATGTCAGCTAACCTCAACTTTTATTTGTTTGCAAAGCTCTTGATACCAGGCAAATTCGGGCTTGTCCTTGTTCAAATAGGCTTCTTGCAGGTGGAAGACGGTCGGAATGGCATTCGCCCCTTTGTAGAAGACCATCTCTTTCACTTGCGTCGCTCTGACGTTGTATTTACGGTTAATCAACTGAAAAAAAGCCGGATCTGCCAAACCGACTGCATGCGTATATCCGTGTTTTTCTGCATAATCGATCATGAGGGCAACTCCCCATCGTCCCAGCTTTCCGCGGAACTTGGGCAAGACAGCGAAACTGTCCACTTCGACAACTTTCATATCGCTCGTCAAAACATCCTGAAACAAATTTTGCAGATAAGCAGAAGATTTTTCATGTGGTGTAAATTCAAAAGTCCCGCCTGGTTCGTCCTCATCCGACAACAAAAGATAGACGTCGGAACCATCTTTGGCGTATTCCATCTCGAAGCCCATTGAGGTCCAGACACTTTCCTTGATTTGATGGAAAAGTGCCAAAGATTGTGCTGAATCAACCAGTTTGTACATAATACTCCACTCCATTTTTCTCTCTCTTTGTTTTTTCATGTACAAGTCTAGTGTTGATCGATAAAATGGCGCCTCCTTTCTTCCATGTGAGCATAAAAAAGGCCATTCCCCATGCGGAAACAGCCCAAAGTCACCATCATCTTCCTGCTATGCTCATGATGTATGGCAACCCGGCTGTCATGGTCAAAGACTTTAGACCCGTGGTTTTGCGTCGCCACCTTTCGATGACTTTGCCTTTGTCATTCATTTGCGAAAAATGTATAGAAGTGTCGAATTATGCAAAATATAATCCAAGAGAAACAAACTTGTCAAGTTTTGGTAGGGTAAAGTAACCGATTGTTCATAAATAGTCGGCTCCAAATTGGTAGTTTGGACAGAGAAAGATGCGAGGAAAAACAGAGAAAAGATAGGAACATAGTCAGGTTGTGCCGGGACTTTTGCCAATGGCCGACTCAGCTACTCGCGCCTGATGCGTAACAAAAATTTACCATCCGTCCGATAACTAGAAAGAACAGGAGGGATGCGAAAATGAGTCAGGCCAAAACGATTGAGTTTCACTTTTCCGGTGGCGAGCTGGTTAAGATCGAGACAACCGAGCCGGAAGAAATCATCCAAATGGTCGCCAACCAAAAGGATGGGTGGCTGCAATACGATGACATCGTGATTAATGTAAGAAACGTTTCTTACATTAAAGTGCGCGATCTCGCTTAGGCTGCTTGCTTGCCAAAAAGGCCCTCGTTCACGGAGGGTTTTTTTTATTTTCGCTTGTGCCGGGAAAAGCACATTGACAAAGGAACGAACCTGAACCTATAGTGAGTATAAAACTAACTACTAAGAGGTCGGGATGGAAGACATATACAAGGAATTGCAAAAGCTCGGATTTTCCCAGTACGAGTGCAAGGCTTACATCAGTCTGCTCAAGCACTCTCCGATCACCGGATACGAAATCAGCAAACGCTCTGGCGTGCCGCGCTCCATGATTTACGAAGTCGTGGGCAAGCTCGTTGACAAAGGGGCTGTTTACACCGTGCCTTCCGAGCCTGTCACGTATGCGCCGCTGCCAGCAAGAGAGCTGGTCCGCAGGCTGCGCGGGCAGTTCGAAGCGTCCTTCGACTATTTGGAAAAAAACTTGTCGGCCTTAGAGTCCGAGCAAGAGATCGACGTCATTCGGCGAATTAGCGGTGACGAGCTGGTGCTCATGGAAATGAGGCAAATGATCGAGCAGGCTGGCGAGGAAGTGTGGCTGTCGATCTGGGAGCCTCAGGTGCCTTTTATCCAGGAGGCGGTGGACAGACGAACCGAAGAAGGGATTTCCGTCTTTACCGTTTTGTTTGGACAGCAAGAGACGCGCGTAGGGACGACGTATCACCATGACTATATGGCGCCTGATGTGGCCGAGGAACGGATGGGCGGGCATCTTACAATCGTCGCGCGTGATCTGGAGGAAGTGCTGATCGCCAACTTCACGCCAAATACGGCTGCCTGGGCGGTCAAGACGAAGGATCCGGCGCTCGTTCTGGTCGCTGTCGAGTACATTCGCCACGATATTATGTTTGCGGAAGTGACAAAGGTGCTCGGCCCGGATAAGGTCGAAGCGCTCTGGCGCAGCAAGCCGGACTTGTACCAGGTGGTCACCGGGAAGAGATTCAAGTAAGCGGAGCGAAGCAGGAGGCAAGCGCGCAAGCCGGAGTGAAATAAAGAGAGAGTGAGGGAGAAGCAGTGGGGCGAGAACAACTGCAAGTAGAAGCATTGTCGAACGCGGGTGAGCAGGGAAGCTTCATGCAGGGGGTCAAGGATTGCATTCCAACCTTGCTCGGGTATTTGAGCATCGGGTTTGCGGCAGGTGTGCTGGAAAAGACCGCTGGGCTGAGCATCATGGAAATTGCCTTGATGAGCATTTTGCTGTACGCAGGCTCGGCGCAGTTTATTGCTGCGGGCATGATTGCCGCAGGAAGCTCGGCGATGGGAATTATCATTACGATTTTGTTTGTGAATTTGCGGCATATTTTGCTAAGCGCGGCTCTGTCGCCCTACTTCCGCCATCTGACGGCGTTTCGGAACATGCTCGTCGGTTCGCTTCTGACAGACGAGACGTTCGGGGTTGCGATCAACGAGGCGGCGAAGCGCAAGCAGATCGACGAAAAATGGATGCACGGTTTGAATGTGACGGCTTACCTGAACTGGATTGCGGCCAATTTGGCGGGAGCCTATTTCGGACAGTGGATCGCCAATCCCGAGCAGTTGGGCCTTGATTTCGCTCTGCCGGCGATGTTTATCGGCTTGCTGGTGCTGGCGATGATGAGCCGCAAGCAAATCCGGCTCGATATCGTCGTCGCCATCAGCGCAGTCGTCATTGCTGTAGGCGTGTCTGTCTTGTATCCGGGCAACCTTGGCGTCATCGTAGCTACGCTGTGCGCATCGACAATCGGGATGGTGATCGAAAGATGGAAGTGAGATGGGATATCTTCCTCATTATTGTAGGCAGTGCGCTGGTCACGTTTTTGCCGCGGGTGCTGCCCTTGATGGTGCTGTCGCGCATGGAGCTTCCCGCGTGGGGCGTCCGCTGGCTGCATTACGTGCCGATCGCGGTCATGGCTGCACTGGTCGGGCAGGAGCTGTTTTTGCAGGAGGGAAAGTTGTCGCTACTAGCCAATGTCGAACTATTGGCGGCGATTCCGACGTTTCTGGTTGCGATCGTGACCCGCAGCCTGCTGGGCACGGTTGTCGTCGGGATGGTTTCGATCATGATCTTGCGCTACCTTTTCCCGCTCTTGTAGCAGGGAGAAAGCAGCCGGGAAATGGGTAAACTAGGAAAAAAGGGAGGCGGACGCGAATGACCGTGGAAGAAGTCATGCAACAGTTGGAAGCGTTGGGCACGGAGCAGACGAAGAAGACGTTCATGCGCCATGGCGCCAGGGAGCCGTTTTTTGGCGTGCGAATCGGCGACATGAAAAAGCTGGTGAAGGCAGTCAAGCGCGATCAAAAGCTGGTGCAAGCGTTGTACGAGACGGGCAATCACGACGCGATGTATTTGGCGGGCCTGGCGATCGACCCGCAGACGGTGACGAAGGAACAACTGCAAAGCTGGGTCAGGCAGGCGTACTGGTACATGCTGGCCGAGTACACGGTTGCGGGTGTTGCCGCCGAAAGCTCGTTCGCCCTGGAGCTGGCACGGGAGTGGATCGAAGCGGAGGAGGAGATGATTGCAGCTTGCGGCTGGAGCACGTACGCCAACTACTTGTCGATCACGCCTGACGAGCAGCTCGACCTGGCGGAAATCAGCGCCTTGCTTGCGCGGGTGAAGCAGACGATCCATCAGGAAAGAAACCGGGTACGCTATGTCATGAACCAGTTTGTCATCGCGGTTGGCGCGTCTGTCACGGAACTGCATGCGGAAGCGGTGCAGACAGCGGAAGCGATCGGAAAAGTCCAGGTGGATGTAGGCCAGACGGCGTGCAAGGTCCCGTTGGCGACGGAGTCTATCAAAAAAATCGAAGAGCGCGGCAAGATCGGCCAAAAAAGAAAGACGTGCATCTGCTGATCGGCTGCAGGACGAAAGCGCCTGCAAGCCCGTCTCGCGCGCGAACAGGCAAAACGCTGGGGAATCCGGCGTTTTTTGTTTAGGAATGCTTTTCCTGTGCGCTTTTCTTTGCTAAAGTCTCGACTCTTTTTGGATGATGTGCTATCATGATACCTTGTTAACGTATTACCACTTTATCAGAGTAAAAACAAATAGAGACTAGCCGAACTAGGGGGAGAATCACGATGAAAAAATTTGCTTTGCTGTCACTGCTTTTCGGAGCTGTCTTTTCACTGGTAGTGGGCTGCTCCAGCGAGAAAACAGGCGCTGACGCCAATAAACTGATTATCGGAATCGACGACAAATTTGCGCCAATGGGCTTCCGCGATGAGAAAAACGAGCTGGTCGGCTTCGATATCGACTACGCTCGCGCCGCTGGCGAAAAGATGGGCAAGCAGGTCGAGTTTCAGCCTATCGACTGGGGTTCCAAAGAATCTGAATTGAACAGCGGCCGGATTGATCTGATCTGGAACGGATACACGATTACGGATGAGCGCAAACAAAAAGTGCTGTTCACGAAACCGTACTTGAAAAACGCGCAGGTCGTCGTGACGCTGGCCAATTCCGATATGACGAAGCTCGCGGATTTGTCTGGCAAAGTTGTCGGGCTGCAAAAGCTGTCCTCTGCCGCTGACGCTCTGAATGCAAGCGAGCTGAAAAACCAGGTGAAGACGATCACGGAGTTCCCGGACAACGTACTGGCTTTGAGCGACCTGAAAATCGGCCGCGTCGATGCCGTGGTCATCGACCAGGTCGTGGCGGATTACTACATGACCAAAGATCAGGGAACGTTCAAATTGTTGGACGAATCGTTGTCTCCTGAAGAGTACGGCGTAGGGGTGAAAAAAGGCAACGAAGCGCTGCTGAACGAGCTGCAAAAGGCGCTCGACGCGCTCAATCAAGATGGAACCGCCGCGAAAATCTCGGAAAAATGGTTTGGCGAGGATCGCGTATTGAAATAATGAAAGAAACGATGGCTTCGCCAGGAAGATGGGCGAAGCCACGCTTATGTCACGACGAAAAAACAAGGTCAGGCTCCTGCCAGGAAAGCCAAAGCCTGCCTAATCCACATAGGAGCATGAAATATGAGCGCAGACTACATCCTTTCGATTACAAAACCGATGCTGGAAGGAGCGCAGATGACGATCCTGCTGTTTTTGATCGCCATCGTGCTCTCGATCCCGTTGGGCTTTCTCATTACGTTAATGGCAAAAAGCAGCGTAAAGCCGCTGGCGTGGCTGGCACACACGTACGTGTACGTGATGCGCGGGACACCGCTGCTTTTGCAACTGCTGTTTATTTGCTTCGGGCTGCCGCTATTGCCCGGTATTGGCGAATATTTGGTGATGGATCGCTTTGTCGCTGCCTGCGTAGGCTTTGTGTTGAACTACGCGGCCTACTTTGCGGAAATTTTCCGGGGCGGGCTGTTGTCCATCGACAAAGGCCAGTACGAGGCGGCACAAGTGCTCGGCTTTAGCAAATGGCAGACGACGACCAAAATCATTTTGCCGCAAATGTTTCGCGTAGCGCTGCCCGCCGTGTCGAACGAATCGATCACGCTTGTGAAGGATACGGCGCTGCTCTATGCGGTCGCAGTGCCTGAGCTGTTGCATTACGCGCAAACGGCTGTGAACCGGGACTTTACGATCGTTCCCTTTTTTATCGCGGGCGTCATCTATTTGCTGATGACCCTCTTGTTGACTCTGTTCTTTAAATGGCTGGAAAAAAGATTTAAATTCGAATAAAGGACTGGCGTGAAATGGCGATCATTCAAGTAAGCAATCTGAAAAAATCGTTTGGCGAGCTGGAAGTTTTGAAAGATGTCTCGTTTGAGATTCAAAAGAACGATGTGGTCGCAGTGATTGGCCCGTCCGGTTCGGGAAAAAGCACGATGCTGCGCAGCCTGGTCTATCTGGAGCAGGTAAATGGCGGGAGCATCCGTGTCGCGGATGACTTTCTGGTGAAAGACGGCGTCTACAGCTCCAGCCAGCAGATCAAGCGGATCACGGGGAAGATGGGGATGGTGTTCCAGCACTTCAACTTGTTTCCGCATCTGACCGTGCGCGAAAATCTGGAGATTGCGCCGCAGGTGGTCAAGGGGGAGCCGGAAAACGTCATTCGCGCGCGAAGCGGGGAGTTGCTGGAGAAGGTCGGGCTATCAGACAAGGCAAACGTCTATCCCGCCAAGCTGTCAGGCGGCCAAAAGCAGCGCGTGGCGATTGCCAGAGCGCTCATGATGAACCCGGACATTTTGCTGTTCGACGAACCGACGTCTGCGCTCGATCCCGAACTGACGGGCGAAGTGCTCCAGGTCATCAAACAGCTTGCCTCCGAGCATATGACGATGATGGTGGTCACGCATGAGATGGGCTTTGCAAGAGAAGTAGCGAGCCGGATTATGTTTATGGATAATGGAGAATTTGTCGAGTCGGGAACGCCGGAAGAGCTGTTTACGAATGCGCAGCACGAGCGGACGCGCGCCTTTTTGCAGCGGGCGTTGAAATAACAAAGCAGCCCTCTGGAGGCTCCCGGAGGGCTGTTGCGTGCCCGGCCCACGGCTTGAATTACATGACCTGGTAGTGCAAATAGCGTTGGCTAATAAACGAGTGAAAATGCTCACTGAACGAATCGGCATTCAGGAAGGCGTTGTAGGCATAAGGGGAGACTTTGCAGTAGACAAATTCGCGGCCGTCGTGAAACTGGATGTAAAGGTGTTGCGACTCCAAGTCGTAGCGGGTGGCTTTGATGAGGTCGGAATCCAGTTGCTTGTACTTGGGCTCTTCTTCGGTCTTGTTTTTACGAGGAAACCATTGGCGAAAAAAAGATTTCACTTCGCGCCATACTCCTTTTTGTCTATTTCTCCGAGGCTTTTATTTTACTCAAAAACTTGTATTCGGAATATAAAAATAACGCACCGATGACAAAATGAGCCAAGAGAACCGTATGTAGAGCATAGTGTGGAAGGGTAGCAAGCATGTGTATTCCTCCTGTTTGAGAGAATGAAGTCACAAAATGAAAGGCGACTCGCGTGTGCTGCTCGGGACATCTTCCTTCTGCCCGGTTCTTCGGACCTGTATTCTAGTTGTGGAGCAAGGAGGAATTTTCTGAACCATCCTGTCGATCTATGGAAGTGCTTGTCGAAAATAGTCTATATTACCTATTTTATTTTTGCCAATAGTAATTTAGGATCAATAAATGTTGTCGTTTTTCTTTTTCAACTACCTTGTAACACGATGTATAATGTGCTACTCTCTACTCAGGCTTGGAAGGAGTTGTTACTGTGAACAAGGAGTTGCTGAAAGGGAGCATTGATCTTCTGCTGCTCTCGCTGATTGCGCAAAAGGATCAATACGGCTATGAGCTGGCGAAAAAGATCCGCGAGAAAAGCGAGGAAGTCTATGAAATCGGGGAAGGGACGCTGTACCCGGCTTTGAAGCGGCTGGAGAACCAGAAGGCCGTGGAATCGTACTGGGGCGAGTCGAAGGAAGGCGGTCGCCGCAAGTATTACCGCATCACCAGGGAGGGGCAAAAGCTTTTGGCAGACAAGATGAAAGACTGGCAGAGTCTGACGCGGCTGGTTGCGCTCTGCAACGAGGGAAGTGAGTAGGACCGTGAAACTGGAAGAATACGTCAATCAAGTCGTCAATGGTTTGCCCTGCTCCAGGCGGGAAAAGCAGGACGTGAAGGACGAGTTGCTCGATCATGTGACGAGCATGAAGCAAGAGTTGATGGAGGAGGGCTATGCGGAGCAGGAATCGGCTGCGCTCGCTATCCAGCGCTTTGGCCCTGTGGCTGAGCTGAAAAGCCAGCTTGCTGCGTCCATGCCGCTCATCGACAAGTACGTGCGCAAATGGGTGCTGGCTTTGTTCGGCCTCTATGTAGCGGCTTGCAGCTATTTGCTGCTGCTCTCGCCGGACAGGTGGCACCGCAGACGGTTCACGCTCGAATGGAAGGAGCGGATGCTGCGGCACGGCGCCCCGGAGTACACGTATATTTTTCAAAATACGAAGCCGATGCGCACGCTATTCGACTACGTGTTCCACTACGAGCATTACAGCGCCTATACGATCGCGTACAACCTGCTTGGCAACATCGCGCTGTTCATGCCGCTCGGGCTGCTGCTGCCGTTGTTGTTTGCGTCGTTCCGAAATAGGCACCGCGTGTTTTTCACGGCGTTGTTCGCCAGTCTGGCGATTGAGTTTTTGCAGTTTTGGCTTGCTTTGGGCAGCTTCGATGTCGACGACCTGCTGCTCAACGTGCTGGGCGGCCTGTGTGGATACGGACTGTTCCGGGCGGGCGCGGCATTTGTGTACAGGCAGCGGAGCAGAGAAGCGGACAAGCCGTTTTCCACGCTTTCATGAGCAGAAAAAGGGGATGGCGGTCGAGCCTTTGCTGCCTGCGAGCGCAAGAAGATCGCGGGAGAAGAGGTTGCTGCTTTTCTCTACGCTTCTTACGGTCATAAACATCGTAATACGAGGTATATAGTCATTCGATTGTGGAGGGAAATTATGAAAAGAATCGTTCTCGCTTTGCTGCTGCTTGTCATGAGCGGCTGCGACAGTGCGGCGCAAAACCAGCCGCAAACCAATCAACCGCTAATCGAAACCGGGCAGCAGCTCGCGGCGCCAAAGCAAGCGCTGCCCTTCTCCTTCGAGGTGAAGCCGGAGACGTTCGAGCTGTTTGTGGAGAGCGGCGGCAGCCGGGAGCGTGCGTCAGAGCCGCTGCCGGCGCGACGCGTCGAGCAGTTGCAAAAAAGCGAACAGGAAGTGAGCTGGAGCTATCCGGACGACAAGCTGCAGGTGCGGATCAGGCAAGCGGCCGATCACTTGCAAATCACCCTGACCTCGACGGGGACAGAGAGCTTTTCCTGGCCGCTTGTGAAGGCTCCTGCTTACATGCTGCCGCTCGGCGAAGGCAAATGGATTCCGGCAGGCGACAAAGTCTGGCAGTCGTTTTTGCGGGAGGAGAGCCTGACCTTTAGCGAATCGTTTTCCATGCGTTTTTTTGCGCTGAACCATGAGAAGTACGCGATCTTTTACATGGTGGACAACATGTTCAACAACACGCTCGATTTTGCCGTGGACCCGGAGATTTCGCTGCGATTCACGCATGAGTTTCCGACGATCAACCATGACAAGTCGTACAGCTTCCGGCTGTATGTCACGCAAAACGATCCGGTCCAGATCGCCGGACTGTACAAACACGTCATCCAGCAGCAGGGCGAGTTCGCTACTCTGGCGCAAAAGGCGGCGGCAAACCCGAACGTGGAAAAGCTGTACGGCGCACCGCACTTTTATTTGTGGAACAAAACGTTTTTGAGCGAGGACGATGTGCAGTGGGACGCGCTTAAAAAAGCAGCTTGGCGACGGCTTTACGGACTGGCTCGTGCAGCTTTTGGCTGGCAACAAGGAGGACGGGCAGGAGGCCATCGCGCAACTGCGGGAAATCCAGCAGCAGGATTACATCGCGCCGTACCAGCGCAAGGCGATAGTGGACGGCCTCAACTACGCGCTGCGCTCCCGCGACTTTTACCATCCGCAGTTGTTCGCCCGCGTCGACGATCCAAAAGCGAAAGCGCTGATCCAAAAAGGCGTGAAGCAGCTTAACGAAGTCGAGTTGTACGAGTTGAACAAGCGGCTGCTGAAAAGCGTCTTGCAGGATGCCGTCCCCGCTGTCGAGCAATGGGCAGACAGTGATTCCACACGGTTGCTGGAAAAAATGAAGGCAGCGGGCATCGCTCGTGCCTGGATCGGCTTGCCGGACTGGACAGCCGCTTACATGAAGCCTGCGTTCATCCAGCAGGCAAACGATGCGGGCTATCTGATTGCGACGTACGATTCTTACCACTCGATCCACAAGGAAGAAAACCCGGACTGGAACACGGCTATTTTCGCGGACAAAAGCTTGTATGAAAACGCGACGATAGAAAAGAAAAACGGGGAGAAAAAAGGCGGCTTCCTGCAGCGGGGCAGGCTGTTGAACCCGACCTTGTCGCTGCCGAGCGTCAAACAGCGGATGAACGAGATCATGGGCAACGGCGTGGCCTTCAATTCCTGGTTCATTGACGTGGACGCGGCGGGGGAGTTCCACGACGACTACTCCCCGGAACATCCAACGACACAGGCAGAGGATATGCAGGCAAAGTTGGCGCGGATGGACTACATTCGCGACGAGTGGCACATGGTTATCGGCTCGGAGACGGGCAACGATTTCGCCAGCAGAAGCATCGCCTACGCGCACGGTATCGAAACGCCTGTCATCCGCTGGGCTGACCCGGACATGCGCGAGAACAAAGCAAGCCCGTACTACGTGGGCGGTTACTGGGCCCCGGCAGGAGACATTCCCGAGCGCTACGCCAAGCAGGTGCCGATCAAGGACGAGTATCGGCACGTCTACATCGACCCCGCGTACTCGCTGCCGTTGTTCAAGCTGGTGTACAACGATTCGGTCATCACCAGCCACCATTGGGAGTGGGACAGCCTGAAGATCAAAAGCGAGGTCGGCACACGCATGCTCTATGAGCTGCTCTACAACGTGCCGCCGCTCTACCATCTGAACAGTCGGGTCTGGGAGGCACACCACGAAAACATCAGGCAGCATCTGCAAGTCTGGGCGCCGTTCCATCAAAAAGCGGTGCAGCGCCCGCTGACCGATTTTGCCGTGCTGACCGCAGACAGGCTGGTGCAAAAGGCAGCGTACGGGGATGACCTGCAAGTCGTCGTCAACTTTTCCGAGCATGATTTCCGCTACGAAAACAAGCTGGTAAAGGCAAAATCGGCGCTCATCCTCGACGGCTCCGCTCGCTGCATCCGATGGGACGCCTCGGCAAGCCGGAGGAAGTAGCCAAGGCGGTTCTGTTCCTCGCCAGCGACGATGCGTCGTTTGTGACAGGGACAAGCCTGCTGGTGGACGGCGGCTACACCGCGCAATAAAGCGCACGGAAAAGCAGAAGAGAAGTCTCCTGCGCGGCGTCTGCCATACGGGAGGCTTTTTTGTGGCACCGACCTATCAACCATCGTCTAATCAGGCGCGTTTTGCCGTACATACTGTATAAGTAGTCCACGGCGAACGCGGGAAGGAGGGAGCGGGTTGGCGACATTTGTAGGAAACGTGCAAATTACGAACAACTCGGGTACCATCAATTTCGGTGATACGGCCAACAACTCTCCGAAAAGCGTGAGCAAAACGTTTTCCGGCTCCGGCGGCGAAAACAGCGGCAATGTCGTGAATGTCATCAACGGGCACAGCGAGACGAACACATATGGCAGCGGGGGAGCCGTGAGCGGGCTTTGCTGCAGCAAACGGTCCAGGCGGGCGAAAAGGCGAAAGCGGAAGTAACGTTTTGGCAGATAGCTTACTGAAGCAGCGCGGACAAGCCCAGGCTGGCAGCGCGGAGAAGTGTCGCCTGATCGCCTGTTGGACAGGCTTGTGGGGTTGTTCGTTTTTGCTCTGGAATTGACAGAGGGCAAGCTGAACGTATATGATTTTTTGTATTAATTTTCGAATAATTGCGTGACTACAGGCGGAGCCGCCAAAAACAGTGATTCGCACAGGAGAACGGTCCTGGCAAAGCAGGACGGGCCTTGGGCACAGCGGGCAAGCCAAAATGCGCCTGACGGCTTGGAGCACAGATAGAAAGGGAGAGGAAAGATGACGAAAGCACAGGAAGAAACTTTGCTCTTTACGCGCGTGAGCAAAAGTACGCAGGCACTGCCCGTTTCGATTGAAGATTGGGAGAAACAGGCGAGAGAAATCCTTCCGGACGGTCCGTTTGACTATATTGCCGGAGGCTCGGGAGCCGAAGAAACGCTTGCCGAAAACAGGAGGGCTTTTTCCCGCTGGGCAATCGTGCCGCGGATGATGCGCGATGTCACGAATCGCACCTCCGCGATTACGATGTTCGGCCGAAAGCTGAGCGCGCCGATCTTTTTGGCTCCTGTCGGCATGCAGTCCATCGCGCATCGTGACGCAGAGCTGGCGACGGCCAGAGCGGCGGCTGCTGCGGGTGTGCCGTTTGTCGCCAGCACGGTTTCCTCTACGAGCCTGGAGCAAATCGCCGAAGCGATGGGAGCGGCGGAGCGCTGGTTCCAGCTTTACTGGTCCAACGATCGCGAAGTAAGCGCGAGCATGGTCAAGCGCGCGGAAGCGGCTGGGTACTCCGCAATTGTGCTCACGGTAGATACCGTCATGCTCGGCTGGAAGCGCCGCGATTTCCGCAACGGCTATTCGCCGCTGCGTGAAGGCAGAGGGCTTGCCAACTACATCACGGACCCTGTCTTTTGCTCGCGGCTGGCCGAGGTGACGCCGGAGAATGCGGTCGAGGAAGTGTTGAAAAACATTTATCATCCGGCGCTGAACTGGAGCGATATCGGCTTTTTGCGCGAGCATACCCGCTTGCCGATCCTCGTCAAAGGTCTCTTGCACCCGGATGATGCGAGACTCGCCCTGGAGCACGGCGTGGATGGCATTATCGTTTCCAATCACGGCGGACGGCAGATGGATGGAGCGATTTCTACCCTTGACGCGCTGCCTGCGATTGCGGAGGTAGTAGCGGGAAGCATTCCTGTCCTGCTCGACAGCGGCGTGCGCACCGGCGCGGATGTCGTCAAGGCAATCGCCTTGGGAGCCAATGCGGTGCTGATCGGACGCCCGTTTTTGTACGGACTGGCAGTAGCGGGAGAACAGGGCGTGTCCAGCGTCCTCGATACGCTGCTCCACGAATTTGACGTCGCGATGGCTCTGTCCGGCAGCCGCTCGGTCGAGGATCTGAACCGCAGCATCCTGGTGCGCTTGCCGTAGACGGTTTGCCAGCGGGAAACGCCCCTTTGGACTGGGCGCTGTCAGGAAGACCGAAGAGAAAAAGCACACAAGCAACCTGAGTTCGGTAATCATACTGGCTCAGGTTGTTTTAGGTTCGCTGTAAAAACGCGCGTGATGGATACGTGCTGCTTTCTTTTGCTGCACGTTTCGTTCGTTCGCGGCTGTTTTTTTGCACGCAGCATCAGTTGCTCTGCGGATTTTCCGCTAAAAAACCCCTCTCGGAAGACAGAAGCAGGTGCCGACTTTGGCTGTCTACCAGAAGGGGGATGCGATTATGGCGCGGGCGTTTTCTGTTTACCGTCCCTGTACGGCTACTTCGTGTGCGGCCAGCAGCTCGTGCAACACTTTCGGCCAGCGCTCCAACACTTCCTTGCCGAAGATGACTTCGTCCACGTGACCGACGTGCAGCATGTCGACGATCCGGCAAAGATAAGATTTTCCCATGTTCCACCACGTATTGAAATCATCAATGAAATAAATGTGCTGGATGTTCTTTTGCGTTTCTTTCGAGATGGTATTGATCTCAAAGCCGTCCAACTGTGTTTCATACACCCCGTCTGCGATTCTGCTGCCGAACGTGGTGGTGTAGTAGTATTCTTTGACTTCTCAGATCGCGAGCGGATTTTCCGTACCGGGGTAGGCTCCGTCAAAACGTCTGGACATGATCCCTTGCAGCCTGCCTGCTTCGTCTGTAATATAGGACAAGCTTAGCGGGTTATCGTCAAACTTGACGTCGCGTCCGTACTGCAATCCGTTCTGCTTAGCATATGTGCGAAGAGTGTGTTCAGTCAAAATGTTGACGATGCCTGTAAAATAGGCGTAGTCTTTCTTTTCGCCTTTTTGCTTGTTAAACGGCAGCGCACAAGTATAGCCGTTCTTTTCATAAAGTTCTGCCTGCAGCTTGTAAAACACAGCTCGGGCCGTATGGACATCCATGAACAAGCGCTTGATGATTCCGTTCAGCAAATCTGCGCGATAGTCGAGGTACGCTTTTACTTCGCCGAGCATTTGCGGGTCAATGATAATCCCCAGCTCCTGCAGCTTGTAGACCATTTCTGTCTGCGAGTACTTTTTAATTTCGCCGTCCTTGGAGTAGTTGAGCTTTTCCGATATGAGCTTTGTGTACGCCCAAAAAGCAGAGCTGCGATTTAGAAACTGCGGATTCGGTCTCACGGTGGCTATTCCCCCTTTTCAATCAATAGAAATACGGAAGAGACATGGGTGCGTAAAGCGTTTGCCAGTTTTACGATGTTTTCCAATGACACATTTCTTTCTCCGCGTTCGACTTCGCTGATGTAGGTGCGATGCAGTCCGGTACGTCCCGCCAGCTCTTCTTGCGTCATTTTTTGTTCCATGCGCAGCTTTCTGATCGCTGCCCCAAATTGTTGCTTGATCTCTGTATGCTTCATCGGCTTCATCTGGTATCAACCACTTTGTATCGGTTTCTTTCTTTTTCCATTTGAAACAAAAGTACTATCATGTAGACTATTGGTCTACAGACTATAAGTGACATCATGGTTACTTTTTTCTCTCCATTCATGCTAAAATGGGGCATGGTTGTCAGTCGGAAAATCTAGAAGTTGTGTGAGGTTCTTCATGATGAGTCGATACGTACAAGACAAGCTGGAACGGCAAAAGCTGGCGGACGTCCCGCAATTGCTGAAATGGATCGGGAATAAACACCGTTTTGCGGAAGAGATCGTTTCCTACATGCCCGAAGAAATTCACACGTATGTAGAGCCGTTTTTGGGGAGCGGCGCCGTATTGGGAAAGCTGGCGGCAGAAAACCGGAACAGCTTGTTTCCCCGTTACAAGCAGGCCATCGGCGGCGATATTCTTCCTTTTCTGATCGGCATTTTTGAGTATGTGAAAAACGATCCGGACACATTGGTCCGCCATTACGAGGCTTGTATAAAAGATTACAACGACAACAGAGAACAAAAATATTTGGAAATCAGGGAAAGATTCAATCAAACGTTCAATGCGCTCGATTTTGCGGTTTTGACCAGAACGTGCTATTCCGGTGTCGTGCGCTTCCGAAAAAGCGATGGCTATATGAGCACACCGATTGGGCCGCACAAGCCGATTCCGCCCGAGGCGTTTGCCAAACGGGTAGAAATTTGGCATCAACTGGTGAAGGAAGTAACGTTTATGCATAAAGATTTCCGAGAAGTGATGGGACTGGCTGGCGAAGGCGACCTGGTTTACTGTGACCCGCCATACACGCACAGCCAAAGCATCCTGTACGGTTCGCAGACGTTCAGGATCGAAGACTTGTGGGATGCGATATACGCCTGCAAGCAAAGAGGCGCAAAAGTAATGCTCTCGATCAACGGCAAGAAAAAATCGAAAGCCGAAGACATCGGCGTGCAGCCGCCAGCCGGCTTGTTTGCGAGGAGCATATTGGTAAACTGCGGCATTTCCATGATAAACCGTCTGCAGAGAGCGGGCGAAGAAATGGTCAACGAAGATGTGCACGACAAACTGTTTCTCACCTGGTAAAAGAACCTGAAACGGGTTCTTTTTTTTTTGCGCCTTTGGTCCCTGTTTTCCCCGGAGTGTCAAGCCTCCCGCCAGCGAGCGCGAAGTTTGCAAAAATGTCGCTTCTAACACATGCGTGCTTATTGATCTTTAGCCGATACATGGTAAAATGAAGCAAACTTGTCGTCATCATATCGCGATCCTTGGCATGAGGGTCATTTTTTTTGAACGCTCTTTTCGCAAAGCTTGTCGTTTTGCGAAAAGTCCGTGAGTAGCGACGCTGCTGCGAAGCATATCAGGGCGAGCATTTACGCAACGCGTCTCCCTACCAAAGAACTACTTTTTCTTTCCAGCACTTTGGCAAAGGCTTTGCTGCAACGCGCTTTACGACAGACAAGTGCTTTTACGAAAATTATCGGCGCCGTGCCTGCCGCATGAGCGCAAACGGGTGATAGATGATGAGAAACAAATTGATGGAAGTTTTGACTCCAGAAGAGTGGGAAGAGTTGCTGCAGGAAAAGGACGGGGAGCTGAAAGTCGTCCTGCGGGAGCTGGCTGACGTAAAGTATGCGCTCGACCAGTCGACGATCCTCGCGATTACCGATCACCGCGGGATTATTCTGCGGGCGAACGAGCAATTTTGCCGCATATCCAAATACAGCCGCAGCGAGCTGCTCGGGCAAGACCATCGGCTGCTCAACTCCGGGCACCATCCCAAGTCGTTTTTCCAGCAGATGTGGAAATGCATCGGCTCGGGCAAAGTGTGGCGGGGCGAAATCTGTAATCGGGCCAAAGACGGCAGCTTGTACTGGGTGGACACCACGATTGTGCCATTCGTCAATACTGCCGGGAAAATCTATCAGTACGTTTCCATTCGCAACGACATTACGGCGCGCAAGCATATGGAGGAAGAAGTCAGAAAAAGCGAGGAGCTGTACCGGATCATCGCTGAAAATACGTCCGATATCATCAGCATGATTAATGCCGAAGGCGACTTTTTGTACTTGTCTCCGTCGCATAAGGCTGTGTTTGAGCATGACATTCCAGATGAGCGCTTTCACAACATGTTCGGATGGATCGTGGAGAGCGACCGGGACGTTATGGCCTATGCGATTCAGCATACGTACTCGACGCGAAAAGAGTACACGGTGGAATGCCGCATCCTGACGCGCAAGGGCGACACGATCTGGACCGAGAGCAAAATCAATCCGGTTCTCGACGAGCAGGGGAACGTGAGCAAGCTGCTGCTCATCACGCGCGACATTACGGATCGCAAGCAGTCGGAGGAACTGATCCATCACCTGGCCTACCACGACGCTTTGACAGACTTGCCGAACCGCCGCATGTACGTCCAGCATCTGAGCAGGGAAATCATCCAAGCCAAGCGGTTCCAGTCCAATCTCGCCGTCCTGTTCCTCGATCTGGACCGCTTCAAGGACGTCAACGATTCCTTCGGGCATGACGTAGGGGATTTGCTGCTGGTGGAAGCGTCCAACCGTTTGCGGGAATGTCTCAGACCGGGCGATGTCGTGGCGCGGCTCGGCGGAGATGAGTTTACCGTCTTGCTCAGCCAACTGACTGACCGGGAGGAAGCGGCGGCATTGGCCGACCAGATCATGAATGCGCTGCAGAGGCCGTTTGAACTTCACGGGCATTCCTTCAACGTGTCGTGCAGCATCGGCATCGCGTTGTTTCCGCAGGATGGAGACAATGCCGACGACCTGCTCAAGCGGGCGGACACCGCGCTGTACACGGTCAAATCGCACGGCAAAAACGGGTACGAGTTTTTTGATCCGACGATGGAGGCGAAGTCGCTGGAGCGCATCCTGATGGAAAATGAGCTGCGCAAAGCGATCGAGCAGGAGCATTTCCAAATCTACTACCAGCCGAAAATAGACATTGTGACAGGGAAGCTGACCGGGATGGAAGCGCTCGTCCGCTGGGTTCATCCGGAGCTGGGCGTGATTTCGCCGATTCGGTTCATCCCGATCGCCGAAGAGACCGGAATGATTATCAGCCTGGGAGAGTGGATTCTGCGCCAGGCGTGCCGCCAAAACAAGCTGTGGCACGACCAGGGCTTCCCGCTGAAAGTGTCCGTCAATCTGTCTGCGAGGCAAATCTACCAGAAAGACCTCGTAGACATGATAAAAAATGTGTTGGAGGAAACCGGGCTGCCACCGGAATGGCTGGAGCTGGAGATTACCGAAAGCATTTTCGTGAAGCTGGAAGAAGCTACGGCTATTTTGCAGCAAATTCGCGACATCGGCATCCGCATTTCCATCGACGACTTCGGGACAGGCTACAGCTCGTTTAGCTACATCAAAAGCTTGCCGGTGGACACGATCAAAATTGACGCGTCCTTTATTCGCGATATTCACCACAATCAAGAGAGCCAGGCAATCGTAAAAGCGATCGTGACGATTGCGCAAAGCTTGAACATGAACGTGATCGCAGAAGGCATCGAGCTGGACGATCAGGTAGCGGCCTTGCAGGAAAATGGCTGCGATCTCGGCCAAGGCTACTTGTTCAGCCGCCCGTTGGCTACGGATGACTTCGACCGCTATTTGCGCAAAGATTTGGCGCAATAGCATGACCTGTAGCACCAAAAGCGCACACACACCCGGCTTTTTTGCGTTGGGAGAAAAGTTAAACCCGCTGCTCGCGGTAAATGCCCTGCTCGTAAATGTACGCCAGGCACGCATCCGGCAGCAGGAAGCTGGGATCGCCGCCTTTGCGGATTTCATCGCGGATGTACGTCGAACTGATGCCCATGTTGATGCCTTTGCTCATAATCAGGAAATGTTCGTCATGGTTGCGCAGCAGCGGGTCTTCCGCGATCAGATCGGCCGTCGGGTAGCCTTCCCGCGTCATGACGATGAAGTTGAACCGGGAGACCAGCTTTTCGGCATTGCCCCAGTTCGACAGCCCGACGAGCAAATCCGAGCCCATGATGAAAAACAGCTCATCCTGCGGGTACTTTTTTTGCAGGTGGACCATCGTGTCGTACGTGTAAGTTTCGCCAGGTAGCGCGTCCATCTCTACGGTGGAGATTTCAAACAGCGGCTCCCCGAATTGGTTCGTCTTGTGCTGACACGTCGCCAGCGCTAGCTTCAGCATGTGCAGGCGATGAACGTCCTCCGTCTGCATTTTTTTGTCGTGGCGCTTGGACGAGCAGGGGACGAAGATGACTTTGTCCAGGCGTCTGCGATGAGCGACGGTGGCCGCCGTGAACAGGTGGCTGTAAGTGATGGGATCAAAGCTGCTGCCGTAAATGCCGATGCGCATGATCGTACCTCCCGTATATCTGGCATGACAAGCCTGCCAACGCTTATTTTTTCACGACGGACATGCCCAACTGGTTTTGAAAATGTCCCAAAGCCCACTCGTGTCCGACCGGATTGAAGCTGGCGACGGCATCCTCGTGAATGACGACGCGAAAACCGTGATAAAAGCCTTCGATCGCCGTGTGCAGGACGCAAATGTCCGTGCAGACGCCGACCAGGTGAATTTCCGCAATGCCGCGCGAGCGAAGCTGCAGCGCGAGGTCTGTGCCCTGAAAGGCGCTGTAGCGCGTTTTGTCCATCCAGTAAATCGTGTCCTCAAATTCCTCGTAAATGTCCTGAATGCTGCCGTACAGGTTGCGGCCAGCGGTGCCGATGATGTTGTGCGGCGGGTACAGTCCGGTTTCCGGGTGGTACGGGTCCTGCTCCTTGTGGGCGTCCACCGCCATCACGACAAAGTCGCCTTCTGCGAGAAAATCGCGAATCAATTCGCCGATGCGCCCTTCGATAACTTGCCCAGGCTTCTTGCAGGTCAGCGCTCCGTCCGTCGCGACAAAGTCATTCGTGTAGTCGATCACAATCAACGCTTTCATGGACAACAACCTCCTGAAATGAGTGTGGTTGTGCTTTTAATAAATCATGGCAGTCGGGGTGTAATCGGTAAAGCGGTACAGCTTGGCGGGAGAGTTGGAATACTCCGTGGAGTAGACAGGCTTGCCGTCAGCGTCTACTACCGCTTCGAGGATGCCTTGCCGTCTCGTGGTCGCGAGCAGGCGCCGCTCAAAATTGCCGCGATCGCTCACCTTGAAGCTGGGGACGACCGTTTCGATGACCTGCAGCAGCTCGCTCAGCGTGAACTCGTCAGGGAGAAACGCTTTGGCGATGTTGGTCTGGAGCATTTTTTCCCGCACGCGCTGCAAGGCGTCCGTCAGTATCTCCCGGTGATCGAAGGCCAGGTCGAGAGCGAATGCTTCCTCGATGGGAAACAGCCGGGCATCGGAGGCGTCGTCGGCTGCCCGCGCGTGCTTGAGCAGGTCCTCGTGCACGAGCGAGACGTAGGCGACGCTCGGAATCCAGCCGCGCGGATCGCGTCCCGGCTTGTAGTAAGTTTTGAGCTGCTCGATGTGGACGTTGCGGTCGATGTTCGTCTCTTCCTTCAACTCGCGGTAGGCGCATTCGTCGAGCGTCTCGCTTTCTTTGGAAAAGCCGCCGGGCAAAGCCCACTGCTGCCCGTACGTGTCGCTTTTTCGCTCGATCAGCAGGACGGCGAGCTGCTTGTGCGGCAACGATCTTGTTTTGGTCGGGCGCGGCACGGAAAGGATGGTAAAGAGGCAAATATCCGTCGGCAGCCCGTCTGGCGAGCGGTGTTTTTTGGTGCGAAACCGGATGCGTTTGGCTTGCAGGCGATGCATGCTCACAACGCCCTCCTTTCTGTATGCGCAGTTCGTTAGGTTGCTTTTATATTATGATATCGTTTTAACAATGTCAATGTGACAATATAAAAATTTACCAATAAAAAACGCCTGAGAGACTCAGACGTCGGTTAAAGCGGAGAGGCTGCTTCCAGCAGGGCGGTAATCGGCTTGAGGCGCTGCTGCAGCGAGTGGGCAGGTTGGCTGGACTGAAAGGCTTCCTCCCAAAAAACAGTTGGCTGTTGAACGGGGAGGGGCTTCTCGGCTGCACGCGCACATACGTGCCGTCCGCCATGAGCGTGGCTGTCAATGTCTTCGCGATTCCTTCCTCGTCCAGTCGTCCAGCGTGCAGGTGGTTGCTGAGACGCAAGCTGTATTTGATGTTGTCTACTTCCGTTACCATTCCTGAATCGTCTTGCTCGTAAATGACCAATCTGGCTGTATTGGAGCCAAGATCAATGACACCGATGCTCTTTTTCATGCGATTTTCCACTTTTTTTCATGTGAAAAACGTCCCTGTTTGCGGGCCGCCGTTTTTCGTCCGAAGGTAAAATTGGCCGCTTGCCTCAACAAAACAGTCGTGCCTGCTTTGTCCGAAAAGCTGTCGATCTTTTCATTATGCCATACAACATGCGTCCTTCCACCCAGGAAGTTGTCGGTTGACAACGGCCGAAAACCTTTTTATAATCTGAGACATTCAACCAAACAGTTCATACGCATACGATACATGGCTGTGAAAAGGAAAGTAAAAAAGGGATTTGACGTCCAGAGAGCTGCCTGATTGCTGGGAGGGCGGCCGCGAACTCTTTTTGAAAGCCACCTTGGAGCTCTGCTTTTGAACAATCAGTAGAAAGCAGCGGACTTTCCCCACGTTACGGGGCGCATGTCTTTTTGACAAGACTGCACGAGTTTGCCTTTTGCGAGAAAGGCAAAAAAGCTGAGTGGTACCGCGATACCTTCGCCTCAGCAATCCGATTCATGAAATCATGAGTTGGGTTGCTGGGGCTTTTTGATTTTTGCCAAAAAGAAAAAAACGGGAGTGGTAGGGAATGGATCGCTTGAAGCAAAGGGAACTGTTGCACCTATTGGAAGAGGACAGCCGCATGAGCGCCGAGCAGATCGGCAAAATGCTGGCGGAGCCGACAGAGGCAATCGAGCAGGCGATTGCGGAGCTGGAAGCCGAGAAGGTGATTGTGAAATACCCGGCGCTGGTCAACTGGGAGCGCGTGGAGGACCATCCGTACGTCAACGCCATGATCGACGTCAAGGTGACGCCCAAGCGCGACGTCGGCTTTGATGAGGTGGCCCAGCGCATTTGTCGCTTCCCGGAAGTGAAGGCCGTCTACCTGATGTCCGGTGCCAGCTACGATTTGTCGATCATTCTGGAAGGAAAGACGATGAAGGAGGTCGCCACCTTCGTATCGCAAAAGCTGGCGACGCTCGACTCCGTAGTATCGACAGCCACGCACTTTATTTTGAAACGCTACAAGCACGACGGCATTGAGCTGGAAGATCGTGACGAAGATCGCAGGATGGTGGTTACGCCGTGAATACGCAACTGACAGTCAAAAAAAACCGCTTGTCTTCTACAGTCGCATCCTTGAAGCCATCGGGCATTCGCCGCTTTTTCGACCTGGCGGCGTCGATGGAAGGGGTCATCTCCCTGGGAGTTGGGGAGCCGGATTTCGTGACGCCCTGGCGCATGCGCGAAGCTTCGATTTCCTCCCTGGAGCGCGGACACACCGCGTACACGTCCAACGCAGGGATGCTGCCGCTGCGCGTGGAGATTCAAAAATATTTGGAGGAGCGCTTTTCCGTCAGCTATCATCCCGAGACGGAGATTCTCGTGACCGTCGGGGCCAGCGAAGCGATTGACATTGCGCTGCGCGCCATTCTCGATCCGGGCGACGAGGTGCTGGTAGTAGAGCCGTGCTACGTCTCCTACGAGCCGGTGATTCGTCTGGCAGGCGGCGTGCCGAAGTTTTTGAAAACGACGATGGAGAACCAGTTCAAGCTGACGCCGCAGGAGCTTGAGGCCAACATCTCCGAACGCACGAAGGCGATCATCTTCTGCTATCCGAACAACCCGACAGGGGGCACGATGACGGCGGATGAGTGGAAAACGCTTTTGCCGATCATCGAAAAGCACGACCTCTTGGTGATCTCCGACGAGATTTACGCCGAGCTGACTTACGGACGCATGCACGACAGCATCGCCGCCCTGCCCGGGATGAAGGAGCGGACGATTTTGATTTCCGGCTTCTCCAAGGCGTTTGCCATGACTGGCTGGCGTCTCGGGTACGTGTGCGCGACGCCTGACCTCTTGGCGGGCATGCTGAAAATTCACCAGTACACGATGCTGTGTGCGCCGACGATGGCACAGATGGCGGCGCTCGAAGCTTTGCGCCATGGCCGCGCCGATATGGAGCGGATGGTCGAGAGCTACCGCCAGCGCCGCAACTACGTGGTCGACGGTTTCCGCCAGATCGGGCTTGCGTGCCATGAGCCGGACGGAGCGTTCTACGCCTTCCCTTCTGTGGCGGCGACAGGACTTAGCTCGGCTGAGTTCGCGGAAAAGCTGCTGCTGGAGGAAAAAGTGGCAGTCGTGCCGGGGGACGTGTTCGGCGAGAGCGGGCAAGGACACATTCGCTGCTCGTACGCGACGTCCATGGAACAGTTGAAAAAGGCGCTGGAGCGGATGGAGCGGATGATGGGCAAACTGTCGTAGCTCGCCCGGTGCATGAAGACATAAGCAAAACGAGAACGAAAAACGGCAATCCGAACGTCTAACGGGACGGTCAGGATTGTCGTTTTTTTTCGCAGACCACAAGATAGGGGAACCCACCTATACGATGAACGCGCTGCAACCAGTATGATTAGGCTTGGCTCAGGAGGAAAGCACGGGGGCCAAAGTGACACTTGTTCGCCCCCTCTCTGGCTCTGTAACGTAAAATACGTACAAGGGCAGACAAGAAAATGACCTGGAATCCAAGCTGCGTGGAGGACCTACGATGGATCAAAATCGCTTGTTTTTTGAACGGCACGGAAACGATGGATTAGGGATGGAAGGCGGCTATTTGAGGCAGATTTTCGACCACCTGCAGGACGGGATTATCCTCATGAACGAAGAGCGGAAAATTTTGCTGATGAATCCGTCCGCAGAGAGGATTACCGGCTGGAAATTGGGCGAAAAGGTTCCGTACTGTTCTTATTGCCAAACGAGAAAGCTGGAGCCGGGCGAAGAACGCTGCTATTTGATGGCGAAACGGGAGATTCCCTATTTCCTCTCGTCGATGCCCACCTATGAAGGCCGATACGTTGACATGGAGATGAGCACGGCGATCATCTACGAGAATGGCGAACAGCGCAAGCAAGAAATTCTTTTGGTGCTGAAAGACTTGACGGCCAAGCGAAAAGAAGAAGAGGCCAGAATCTCCAAGCTCGTGTTGCAAAAAACGTTGGAGGCGCAGGAGAGCGAGCACAAACGACTGGCTCAGGAGCTGCACGACGGCGTGGGCCAATTTGTATCGCGTTGACGAGGAAGCAATTGTGGCCTTGTTTGCCTTGTTGGAGAAGCTGCCGAAGCTGGTCAAATATGTAAACGCGATCGAACAGGTCGCTGATTTCCTGGAAAGCGTCGGCCAAGACAAACAGTCTCAGCAGTATTTGCTCGACGGAGTGAAAGCGTACATCACGCCTGTCGCTGCCCAGATGGAAAACGGCGTAGCCGTCCTCCGCGAAGCAAAAGAGCGAGCGGAGCGCAGGCACGAAACGGTTTCCGTTTTCACCCTGCTGCGCCTGATGAAAGATCCTGCCGTGCAAAAGGCGCTGCGCTTTGCCCAATCGCTGTTGGAAGTGCTCGCCGAAAAAAATCGGAAATCTTGAAGAAAAGGGAGGACGTTTCCATGCTGTTGCGTTACTTTTACGATGAAAAGCTGGCCCACGCATCTTATCTGGTGGGCTGCCAAAAAACGGGCGAAGCGATCGTGATTGATCCGGGCCGCAATCTGCAGCCGTACTTCCAGGTCGCGCAAGCGGAAGGCGTGTCGATCGTCGCCGCCACAGAAACCCATATTCATGCAGACTTTGTCTCCGGCGTCCGCGAGCTGGGCGTTGCCCATCAAGCGAAGCTGTACCTGTCCGACGAAGGCGATGCGGACTGGAAATACCAGTATGCCGATGGGCTCAATCATCAAGATGTTCAACTGGGCGATGCAGTACACCGATGAGGAGGAATTTGTCCATGCTCTGCTCGACGGTCAGCCGGAGCCGCCGAAATACTTCGCTGTGATGAAGCACGTCAACAAAGTCGGACCTGCCCTGTTGCGCGACCTGCCTGCGGTAACGGAAGAAACGGAGGCGGAAAAGCTGAAACGGTGGCTGGCGGAAGGACAGCAGGTCGTCGATACGCGTTCTGCCCGGGCGTTTGCGCAAGGACATGTAGCGGGAACGGTCAACATTCCGTTTAACAAAGCCTTTCCCAACTGGGCAGGCTGGCTCGTCGACTACAACCGTCCCGTGTACTTTTTGACCAATCCAGGCGAGCTGGACGAGTTGCTGCAGGCGCTTCGCTCCGTAGGAATCGACAATGCAGCAGGAGTGATGGACGTGAACCGGATTTTGCCGGAAGGCGTCTTTGAACTCGAATCGTACGCGGAAATCACCCCGCTGGAAGCAGCGAGACAGGTAGAAAGCGGAGAAGTACACGTCGTGGACGTACGCAATTTGACTGAATGGCAGGAAGGACACATTCCAAACGCGCAGCACATCATGCTGGGAACATTGCCTGGAAGGCTGGATGAGATACCAGAAGACAAGCCGATCCTCGTGCAATGCCGCTCCGGGGCGCGCTCTGCCATCGGTGCCAGCATCCTGCAGGCAAACGGCTTCAAGCAGGTGCTGAACTTGAGCGGCGGCTTTGTCCAGTGGCAAAAAGACGGATTGGAGAGCGTATGACGTTCAGCCTTGCTCTCCCCCTGTTTTTGATCGGCTTTGCGGGGTCGTTCATCTCCGGGCTTGTCGGAATCGGCGGCTCGATCATCAAGTACCCGATGCTCCTCTACATTCCAGCGGCACTCGGACTGGCTGCCTACACGGCCCACGAAGTTTCCGGAATCAGTGCTGTGCAAGTGTTTTTTGCCACCTTATCCGCGGTCTGGGCTTTGCGAAAAGACAAGCTGATTCATTATCAGCTTGTTTTGTACATGGGCAGCGCGATCGTTGTCGGCAGCCTGGTCGGCGGATATGGGGGCAAATATCTCTCGGCTGACGCCATCAACGTCGTCTATGCTATTTTGGCGACGATTGCCGTACCGATGATGTTTATGCCCAAAAAAGCGATCGACGACAAGGAAATGGCCGACATCGCGTTCCATAAGCCTACGGCCGTAACCTCCGCGCTGATTGTCGGAGCCGCTTCCGGCATTGTCGGAGCGGCGGGCGCATTCATTCTCGTGCCGATTATGCTTGTCGTCCTTAAAATTCCTACGCGAGTTACTATAGCGTCTTCGCTTGCGATCACCTTTCTGTCTTCCATCGGCGCGACGATCGGCAAACTGATGGCGGGAGACGTCTTGTTTTGGCCTTCCCTCATCATGGTAATCGCCAGCGTGTTGGCTGCGCCGCTCGGAACTGCGGTCAGCAAGCGGTTGAACACGAAAAGCCTTCAGGCGATTTTAGCGCTCCTGATTTTGGGCACGACGATCAAAATCTGGACAGACCTCATCATGTGAAAAACGGACAGGTTTTCCGCGAAAGGGGGAACCTGTCCGTTTACGATCATCTGTTGCATCTGGTGTCAGCCAGCCAACGGGCTGTTAGACGAGAAGCGTCGTCGCCAATTGCGTGACCAGCGCCGCCAAAATCATGGAAATGCTCGAAACCGTCCCTGTAATCGGACTAATCTCAAACGCCTTGGACGTTCCGGCTCCATGTGCGCTCGTGCCGAGCAGCACGCCGCGGGCGATATCGTCGGAGATGCGCAAATAGGAGATGATGTACGGCCCGATGATCGAGCCGAGCAGTCCGGTCATCAGGACGAGCACAGCGGTGATCGAAGGGACGCCCCCGATCATTTGCGAGACGTTCATCGCAATCGGCGTCGTGATTGAGCGCGGCAAAAGGCTGTACAGCACCTGCTCGTCTGTGTGCAGCAAAAGGGCGAGTACGGCAGAAGAAACGACGGCCACCGTTGAGCCGGACACTACGCTAATCATGATTTGCGCAGCGTGTTTCTTCAATAAAGAGTAGTGTTTGTACAGCGGCACGGCAAACGCGATGGTCGCGGGCTGAAGCATGTACGCCAGCCATTTGCCGCCTTCATTGTAATCACGGTAAGAAAGATGAGTGCAAAGCAGCAGCACGACCAAAACGATTGGCGTAAACAATAGCGGCGAAAACAAGAGAATCGGTCTGTAGCGGTAAAGCCGCTTGGCGATCAGGTAAAGCGCGATGGTGAATAGAAAGCCGAGCAGTCCGATCATCATGAGCGCGAATGCTCCTTTCGCTTGGAAATGCTTTGGGCGATCAAGCCGCTGCACGCCATGACAAACGCCGTGCCGATGACGATAATCAGGACAATTTGCAGCCCTTCATGCAGCATCAAGCTTTGATACGAGACGATGCCGACAGACGGCGGAATGAAAAACAGTAGCAGCTCGGCCATAAGCCAGGCCGCGCCCGATTCGATCCACTCCAGACGCAGCACTTTTGCCTGGAGCAGCAAAAACACGACAAACATCCCCAAAATGCTGCCGGGGATTTTCCAGCCAAGGACGGAGACGAGCAGGTTCATCAACGCGGACACGATGATGAAAAACGCCACTTGCCCCACGATGATAAGCAGTCTTTTCATGTTGGTCCTCTCCCTTTGTGAAAAGTGTACATCACCTCTTTTCATAGGTAAAATGCATATATAGAATGAGTATCATTCATCATATCTATAGATGAAGCGG
Source organism: Brevibacillus sp. FW301-21C12A (assembly GCF_058788915.1). Taxonomy (NCBI): domain Bacteria; kingdom Bacillati; phylum Bacillota; class Bacilli; order Caryophanales; family Paenibacillaceae; genus Brevibacillus; species Brevibacillus sp. FW301-21C12A. Next base: position 83,288 of record NZ_JBYTBG010000007.1, on the reverse strand, counting down.
AGGGAGCAGAGGGATGGACATTCGCCATTTGCAATATTTTTTAGAGGTAGCCCGCCACAGCAGCTTCACCAAGGCGGCAGAGGCGCTGTACATTACCCAGCCGACGATCAGCAAGATGGTGCGGAACCTGGAAGAAGAAATCGGCGTCGAGCTGTTTGAGCGGGTCGGCAAGCGGATTACGTTGACCGACGCGGGCTGGGTCTTGTTTTCCCAGGCAGAGGTGATGGTGAAGTCGTTTGAAAACATGAAGCTGCATCTCGACGATTTGATGGAGCTGAAGCGGGGGAGAATCCGCATCGGGCTGCCGCCGATGGTAGGGGCGAGCTTTTTTCCGCAAGTGATCGGGAAGTTTTGCGAGCAGTATCCGGGGATCGTGCTGGAGCTGCTGGAGGTCGGCTCCAAAAAAGTCGAGGCGGACGTGGCGTCAGGGATGCTGGACAGCGGCGTTGTTTTGCTGCCGACGAGTGAGGAGCTGTTTGAGTCGTACTCTTTTGTCAACGAACAGATTCGCGTAGTCGTCCACCCTACGCATGCGCTGGCCGGGCGGCAGGAGGTGTCGCTGGCCGAACTGGCAAACGAGCGGTTTTTGCTGTTTCACGAAGATTTTTCCTTGCACAACCGGATCATTGACGAGTGCGTGCGCGTAGGCTTCCACCCGACGGTCATCTACAAAAGCTCGCAGTGGGATTTTCTCTCGGAAATGGTGGCGGCCAACGTCGGGATCACCCTGTTGCCGCAGACGATTTGCCGGGAGCTCGATCCGCGGCGCTTTCACAGCCTCGCGCTGGTCAATCCGACGATCAAATGGCATCTGGGGATGATCTGGCGCAAAAACGCCTATTTGTCGTACGCCACCCGCGAGTGGATTCGCTTTACAAAAGAAATGCTGCCTTCTATAGAAAGAAAGGCTTCATCGCGAGGATGAAGCCTTTCGTTGCGCGGTCGGCCACAGCAGAACGACTGCAGGCTGACGACTGCTTCTTTGATTTATATAAAGGCAGCTTGGCCTTGAAAAGACGCCTGTCAAAGCTGGCGTAAAGCTTGGAAAAAGGAAGGAAAAATGAGATCGAATATTTCGTAACGCGAAATATTAAAGGCCAACCGATTGATTCAAGGTGCTGACAGCGATGTTGTATTGATAGAGAGAATCGGCTGCTTTTGTTTCAGAATCAAACAATTCAGCTTCTGTTTCGATCAGGTCGTTCAGAGATACTTTTTTGTTCGCATAATCGGTGAGTGTGGCGTGATAAGTTTTCCATGCTTCGTCTTTTGCGGCGGTGCTTTCATCCAGCGCTTTTTTTGCTGCGACCGCTTTTTCGTAGGCGTCGCTCACTTCCTGATCGACTTTTTGCTTGAGCTTTTGCAGCAGCAGCTCAGCTTTGCGCAATTCGTTGAGTGCGATTCTTCCTTTGTATGTGCTGATAGCGGCGTACTCGGAGGTGTAGTCCACTTTTACCTGGGCAAACGCTCTCTCTGCTTCCGCTTTCACCATGTCAGGGCGTTTTTGGTAGGCGAGAGCTTTGGTTTCTTCCAGCGTTGGCAGCGGGGTATAGGAGAGTTTGCTGGTTTCCAGCAGCCATTGTCTGTCCCTTTTTTCGTTCAGCAATTCATTGAGCTTGGTTAATGCTTGCTTGAAGCTGTTTTCCAGCTCGGACAGCTTTTCTTTCGCAGCGCTGTCCTGGGCCCAGGTTTGGCGTCTGATGCTGTTCTTTTGCAGCTTGATTTTTTCTTCGAGCGCCCGCGCTTCAAAGTACGCTTTTTGTACTTGCATTTGCAAGCTGATTTTCGAAGCGTTATAGGATGCCTCGTCTACGAGCAATGTTTTTTGCGCCTTGGCTGTTTCTTCGTATTTTTTCTTTGCTTCATCCAGAGTATTGATGTCATCTTTCTTGATGGCGGCCTTATCGCGCAGCGTCATGAGGGTTTCGTAGCGGGTGTTGTCATACGTCAGCCGCAGCAGTTCCAGATCAACGTCGTTTTTCAGTGCCTGCTCTACGGCATGGTCGAGGGACAAGGGAACGATTTGGGTCTGTTCCGCTGCTGCGACGAGAGGTTCTTCCGCCAGAGCGAGATGAGCATTGCCTGCCAACAGCGCGGCAACCAGCGTGGTGCTGTAAATGTGCTTGGACAACCTGGATTTCATTATGCTACCTCCTATAAAAAGTAAGAAAATATAATGATAACGATTATCATTATCAAATTTCATGAACAGTATATATTTCCATGCGTTATTCGTCAATACGAAATATGAAAATGTGATAGGAAATATAGTTTGCGCCAAAAAAAAGATTCCCTGCGACGAGGGAATCTTGTAGAGAGTTGTTGCAACGCTATTTTTATTTTTCGTCCATGCTGAGATCGACTTTGTTCAGTGGTACCAGCTTGCTTTTTTTCGTGTATTTGTAAACCAGCCAGACGATCAAAAACAGCGGCAGTCCGATGTAGGAGACGAAAACGCCGTTCCAGTCGATTTCTCCGCCGATGAACGCGGAGTAGTTTTGGCCGATGATGACGATGCAGCAAATGATGAAGGCGAAGATCGGGCCAAACGGGAACAGCTTCGCCCGGTACGGCAAATCGCGCAGATCGCGGCCTTGCGCCAAGTAAGCTTTGCGGAAGCGATAGTGGCTGACGGCGATGCCGAGCCAGGCGATGAAGCCAGACATACCGGAGGCGTTCAGCAGCCACACGTACACTTCGCCATCGCCGAACAGCGAGGACAAAAACGCCAGCGCGCCGATGGCAGCCGTCATGATGAGGGCATTGACGGGGACGCCGTTGCGTGTCACTTTGGCAAACCATTTCGGAGCTTTGCCTTCCTTCGCCAGCACCCACAGCATACGGGTGGAAGCGTACATGCCGGAGTTCCCCGCCGACAGGACGGAAGTGAGAATGACTGCGTTCATTACGGAGGCGGCAAAGGCAAAGCCGGCTTTTTCAAACACGATCGTAAACGGACTGATGGCAATATCGGTAATGTCTCCGCTGATGAGATTCGGATTGTCGTACGGAACGAGCAGCCCGATAATCAGGATCGCGAAAATATAGAACAGCAAGATGCGCCAAAAAATCTGGCGAATCGCTTTCGGGATGTTGCGGGCAGGGTCTTCGCTCTCCCCGGCGGCCACACCGACCAGCTCAGTTCCCTGGAACGAGAACCCGGCAATCATGAACACACCGAGAAGGGCCATGAAGCCGCCGTTGAATGGCGCGTCGCCTTTGGTGAAGTTTTGGAAGCCGACTGCTTCGCCGCCCATGATGCCGAAAATCATCAGGACACCGATCACGATAAAGACGATGACCGTCATGACTTTAATCAAGGCAAACCAGTATTCGGATTCGCCGTAGCTTTTGACAGACAACAAATTCAGAGCAACCATCAGGCAGAGGAACAGGGTACTCCACAAAATGGCGGGAGTATCCGGGAACCAGTATTTCATAATCAGCGCCGCGGCAGATAGCTCGACGGCAATCGTAATCGCCCAGTTGTACCAGTAATTCCAGCCCAGCGCAAAGCCGAGGGACGGATCGACGAATTTGGTGGCGTACGTAGAAAACGAGCCGGATACAGGCATGAAGGCAGCCATTTCCCCCAGGCTGGTCATCAAAAAGTAAACCATGATGCTGATGGCGATGTAGGCGACCAAGGCTCCGCCCGGTCCGGCCTCGTGAATCGAGCCTCCACTTGCCAGGAACAGGCCCGTCCCGATGGAGCCGCCGATGGCGATCATCGTCAGATGGCGGGCTTTCAAACCACGTTGCAGTTGATTCTGTGACATATGCTGCTTGCACGACCTTTCTAAAAATTTGAGAAGGTCGGTCGGAAAAGAAAAAACCGCCAATAGCCAAAAAACGGCACAGGGCGGTATGATCCAATCCCCACCAAGCCTTCACTGAAGATAGCACACCACGTTTGCCCGGCAAGCAAACGTGACAGTTCTGTCCCTTTCGGGTACAGCCCCAGCCCATGCGCACAGAGATACGCCATGAGCTTCGGCGGCTTTTCCCTTTCCTGGAGTCATTGATTTCTTCTGAATCTCGTACAGGATGACATAAAAGCCGCGACCTCTACCCTCACCGTGAATGATGAGGATAACATGTATGAAATTGATTTATTTATCAACTATATAAGATTGACGGTTATTTATCAACGAAAAAAGTTGCGCTGCAAAATATTGGCATGGAGCGGTTTTGCTACAAAAAGGATCGGCGTGCAGGCCAGGAGCCTTGCAACTTGCGGATCTGCACGATTTGCCCTGTGTGAAAAGCGTCGTGCAAAATAATGCTCATCACGCTTTGCCCGGCAGGGATGCTCGGAAGCGGCTGGTCGAACGCTTCGTCTGACAGAGCGACGAGCTTTTCATGAATTTGGCGATGGACGGTTTCCATCCGCTGTACGGTGGCCTGCCAGGCTGCTTCGTCGTCGGGCGCTCCCGAAGGCTGGAACGTGTCGTCGTTCGTCTCGGCGGTATTGATAAATTCCGTGCCGACGTGCATTCCCATTCGTGAACAAGCAGTTCCATCCGATTCATGTGGTTCCTCCTCGTCTGTCAAACAGATTGGTGAAACGTTATAATGGCAATAAGAAGCAGCTTGTAACCACCTAAAAATTTTATGTTGGTTACAGATGGAGAATACCATACACAGGCTGAGCATATCAAGAAGCAAAAGAAACGAAAAGCAGATGGGGGAAGAGTGGAGTGAACTGGCTGTGCATTGATTTTTTAAACAGTGATTGGCGCGATTGGCGCGGGTCTGGCCGCAGGGAAAATCGGCTGGCGAAGCAGGAATGGCTGGAGCAGCTTTTGCGGGAATACGCTTTGCACGCCCCATTGCCTATTGATGAGGCGAGTGCAGTGGCGCTGTTGCGTTTGCGCGAATATATGCGCAGTCTGCTGGAGCGGGTCGTGCGCGGGGAAGCGTTGCGGCAGGAGGAACTGGAGGAGCTGAATCAGACGCTCGCGAAGGCGCCTTTTCACGTTCGCGTCATCTCTGCGGGCAAGGAGAGCGGGTATGAGCAGGAGCTGGTCAGCGCCTCCAGCGGCTGGGAGCTGGTGATGGCCCGCATCGCGGCTTCCTTTGCCACGCTGCTGCTTCCTGAGCACGTGCAGCGCATCAAGATTTGCGACAACGAGGACTGCCGATGGGTGTTTTACGATGAAAGCCGCAATCGGGTACGCCGCTGGTGCGATGACAAAATGTGCGGCAATCTCATGAAGGTGCGCCGTTTTCGGGAGCGGCAAAAGGAGAAAAAGTAAGGAATCGGCCGTAAGCTTGCCGACGGAGAGATTCATCGGTTCCGAGGACGCAAACAGCGTGCCCAGGACGGATTCGGACAGCGCTGTTTTGGCCGAGACGCTAATTTTGCTGCCATTCAAAAAAAGCGCCCTGTCTTGCAATGGCAGTAAACATCTCATCCCGGCAAGGGTCGTACACAAAGGAAACGGCCGTCTGACCGTCGCGGACGAGGCAGAGAGAGACGGCCCACATCGGCATGCCTTGCAAAAAGTAGACGGCTCCGTCGATGGCATCGCAAATCCAGTACGGGGTCGAGTATTCCGGCTGTTTTTGCAGGGAGGCATCAAATTCTGCATCGGACCAGCGATACGCGGGAAAGCGCTCCGCCAAACCGTGCCGGAGCAGCTCTTCTGCTTGCGGATTTAAGGCGTGAAAACGTTCGTTCATCGCTTGCTTGCTCGTGCAGGCTGGCTCCTGCGCAAATTCGGCAAACAGCCTCTGGCCGACTTTTCGCAGCAAAGCTTCGCAGTACAACACATCGTCTTGCTTCATAACGGTTCCCCAACCTTTCTTGTTTGGATCGTGTCCTTCGGCGCATCGACAGCGCACGTTCCGCGTTCAAGAGCGGTCTGGCCCATTGGTTTGAAAGCTGTTCAGCCAAGGGCAAACGACACGATTTTTATTAGTGGTATGTAAAAGTACTACTAATAAAACGGGTTGCCGTCAATACATGTGCACGCTTTTTGACGGGAATGGGCAAATGGCGCACATGGAAAGGAAGATTGAGACATAATAAGAAGCAAGCAACAAGGGAACGGAAGCGAGGTGGCGGAATGAGTCGGAAACGGAAACGATGGTGGAGGGTGCTGGTCTTGCTGTTGCTCGCCGGAGCTTGTACAGCGATCTGGTATTTGCGGCCGTATCAGCCCGATCAGGCGGCAAAAGACGCGATGCAGGGAGGCGAAGGGATCACGGTGATCGACACGGGCGACTGGATTGCTTTTGAAGGTGGGGAAGCGCGTGAGCCTGGCTTGATTTTGTATCCGGGCGCTCTGGTCACGCCAGAGAGTTATGCGCCGCTCGCACGCACCCTGGCTGGTTCCGGCTATCGGGTATTCATCGCGCGGATGCCGCTGAATTTGGCGATCACCGACGTCGAGCGGGCCAATCAAGTGTTAAAAGCGTATCCGCAGCAGTCGTTCGTCATCGGCGGGCACTCTCTCGGCGGCGCGATGGCAGCCAGATACGCAGCCAGCCAGCTCGAGCGGATTGACGGCGTCATTTTCCTGGGGGCGTATCCAGACAAGCGCGGGGATTTGAAGGAAGCGGATGTCCCCGTGCTGTCGCTGCTCGGCTCGCGGGATGGAGTCATCGACCGGAAAAAATACGAAGAGAACAAGCAATTTTTGCCTGAGCGCACGGTGTACATGTCGATCGAGGGCGGCAATCATGCGCAGTTCGGAAGCTACGGGGCGCAGGAGGGCGACCAGCCTGCCGCCATCACTCCCCAGGAGCAGTGGCAGCAGACCGTGGCGGCGATCAAGGACTGGCTACTGACCGACGTCATTGCCCGTTAGCGAGACGATGCCAGATACGACGCCGGTGATGCGGATGTTTTCGGATGGCAACAGCAGCGGCTCGTCCTCTGCGCGAGTAGTCGTAAACAGGCATTCCACCGGATTGACGTCCGCCGCGATCCGGACGAGAAACTGCCCTTCCTGCCTGACCAGAACGGGCCTGTTGTGGATCGGTTCCGCGGAAAAGTCGGAAATGAGCAGCGCATCGCCCGGCAAGATGCCGAGGCCGCGCAAACCGTCGTCGCGCATGATGAGAGCAAAGCGCGCGACGTGGTAATTCGCCACCGCAATCGACGGCTGCAGCGACAGCTCCTCGTCTTGGTCGAGGGGCAGCTCGAAAAAATGGCGGCTGTATGCGTCTCCGGCTATGAAAATACGTTTCACGAAAATCGCCTCCGAAAAGATGGTCAAAAAACGAACGGCCTGCTAATCGTAGACGGGAAACCCTTTGGCGTACAGGCGGCTGAGAATCCGGTCAAACCGGGTGCGGGCAAGGGCGAGCGGCACCTGAAAGCGCGTGGCCAACAGCGCGGGTGCCTGGTAGCGCGAGCAATCCGCCAGCACGGAGCCCATCATGTAGAGCGGCAACAGCAGGTGCTCGGCGAAGTGGTTCGCCTGTGATTCCTGCCAATCGATCATCCATTCGCTGCATTGGGGCTGTACCCCTTCGTGCAGCAGCAGGTGTCCCAGCTCATGGGCGATTTTGACCCGCTGCGTCGCGGGGTCCAGCCGTTCGTCGACCGCGATGATGTAGCGGTTTGGCAGGGTGGGATGGGCGTGGGCGCGGCTTCGGCCCTGGATGAAATGGATTTCGATGCCGTACGTCTCGCAAAGCTGTTGCAGGTTGATGTGCTCCGGCCGCTCCATGCCGTGATGGCGAAGCAACAGGTATACGCGGCTCTCCAGCCATGTTTGCGGTTTGCCGATTTCTTGCAAAAAAGAGAAGTGCATCAAGGACCTCCTGAAACGACTGGAACATACGTTCTGTTTGATTTCGAAAAGAAAACCCCCGCCCAGGGGTTATTTTTTTTTCAGCTCTTCCGTGATGTCAAACAAGGAAGGAGGACGTGTCTCGCGCACCTGGCGCGTTTTCCACTGCTTTTTCAAGTCGTACCAGTAGCGGCGGATTTCTTTTTTTTCCTCCTCGGATGCCTCCAGATAGCCATCCAAAAAATAGTAGTCATCCGGATCGTCGATTTTCTCCTGCAACAGTTCGTCCAGCGAGCGCTGACCAGCCTGGGCAGATGCGGTCGCGACATAAGCTGCCCCATCGTCGGTCCGTCCCAGCAGCCAATCGGTCGTGACCTCCAAAATGTCTGCCAGCTGCATCAGCATGTCATTGGGAGGGGTGCTGTGATTGTTTTCGTAGTTGCTGATCGTTCCCTTGGTCGTGCGGACACGTTCTGCCAGCTCTTCCTGGGTCAGACCTTTTGCCTTGCGAGCTGTGCGTAAGCGCTGAGATAGCATGAGCGCGCCAGTCCTTCCGTTGCATATGTACAACTATATTGTACTAGAGTGAAAGCAAGAAGGAAAGGTTGTATGTGATTTTTATATTTTTTCATTTGACATACAAGAATGTTGTACATTAAGATGCTTGTATAAACAAAACAAGAACATTTGTTCTGTTTTGCGCGAAAGGAGGGAGACATTTTGGAGGGACAAGTGCCTGACGCCGATGGTCTGTTTCAGAAGCGATCCGGATTTGCTGCGAGAGCAGGACATGGATGAAGACCAGACAGGAAGCAAAAAAGGAAGAGGGGAGAATACATGAGAGGAAAACCGGTTGTTTTCCTGCTGCTGTTGGCTGTATTCGCTGTTGCTTGTTTTCCTGGGCGAACGGCTACAGCAGGAGAAGATCCGCTCGCTGCCATCTATGAAATGGATCAGGAGCTGTTGAAGCTTTCGCAGACGTTTGCCTTTTTCCAGGAGGTCGCGTCGCGCAAAAATCATCTGTCGCTCGCCAAGCAAATAGACGAGGAAGCGTCCGCGCTGTTGCGGCAGGCCAAGGAGCTGCACCACATCGAGGCAGCATCGGGCGAGGCGGAGCGGGCTGTTCAGCAAGCGGCAGTAGAGCAGCAGTTGTTGGCCCAAAAAGCGCCGCTTGCCGATTTGCTGCGTACGTACAACGAAAAGGCGGACGCTTACTGGGAGCAACTTCTGCCAGAACTGTCCGCCGCCCGAACGAGCAAAAGCAGCGCGAAGCAGACGAGTCTGCGCGCAACAAGCGCCGTCCTGGATCCGTTCGAGCCGAATGACGATGTCGATACCGCTTACCCGATCACGAGAGGCAATCTGTACAACTCCAAGCTCACCTGGAAAGAGGACATCGACGGATATCGCTACGATTCGGGAGCGCAAGCCGGACAAGCCACGGTCACCTTGTACGTCCCCAACGACGTGAACTATGACCTGATCGTCGTCGAGGCCCCGAACAAGGTGCTTGGCACGAGCATGAGTTCGGCATTGGGACAAGACGAGATCATCACGTTCCAGGTCCAGCCGAACAAGACGTATTATTTTTTCGTATTCAGCATGGATCGCCACTACAGCGAAACTTCGGAATACACGCTCGCCCTCAGCGAAGTGACGGCCGTACTGGGACTCAATCAGCCTGTCGATATCAGCCTGCCTGCCGGGGAGATCCCCACGTATCGCTTCACGGCTCCGATCACAGGCCAGTACCGGATTTACACCAGTCCGTACGGCGGGTTTGGGCCGTTGTTTGACACCTACCTGTTCCTGTCTCGCGACGAGCAACTGAAGCAGATCGTGACCTTCAACGACGAAGCGACGCCAGGCTCGCTTTTTTCCGCCATCGACGTTTCGCTTGAGGCAGGGGTGACTTATTATGCCTACGTCGCCTCCTACGACAAGACAAAAGGCGTTCACGCCAGACTGACTGCCGCGCTGGATACACAGGCAGCAGTTGCCTCGCCTGTCCTGCATGAATCCGCCGCCAACGATGGAAGCGTCACGGAGCAGCAGACCATCACGATCACGAACGGAATGCTTGCAGCGGATGCGGCAAACGCGGTATCCGTCAGCAACGTGCCGCCCGGACTGACGCCACTGGTAACAAGGGAGAGCGATTCCCGGCTCACGATTCAGTTCGCGGGAAAAGCGCTCGCTCATGAGCAAAAGCACAGCGCAGACAATTTGTTCGTGACGATTCCCAAAGCGAAGGTGGCCGGGATGGATGCAGATGTGATCGCGGGTCCTTTTGCCATCGCATTTGCCGATACAGAAAGCTTTTTCATACACGCGCCGCAAGATGTCCATCTGGAGCCAGGGGGCAAAAAAATCGTGAAGTTTACGCCGCCGTCTTCGGGCAGCTTCGAAATTTTTACGAGTTTTTACGGCGGCAATCCTGCGGAGGGAGCGAGCAATACGCAGCTTGCCGTCTATGAAGATTACGCAGGCACGCGGCTTTTGGCGGCCAACGACGACGGCGATCAGCCGCCTTTTTCCAAGGTGAGCCTGTCCATGCAAAAGGGAGAGGATTATTACCTCGTCCTGTCAGCGGCAGACAATGGCGCGGTGCATGCGCGGCTTGCGGCCCGTTACCTGGGCGTGGAATACGTCTACAACGCCAAAGGTCAGCTCGTGCAGATCAAGCAAAACGGCAAAATTTTGGCGGAGTTTACGTATGACGGCAACGGAAATCTCATGCGCAAGCTGATTCATCCATAAGCAGCACAAAGAGGAGGGATAGGATGCGATACAATCGCTGGATGAAGAAAATGGCAGCCGTGGTGTTGAGCGGCACGCTGCTTTTGCCGAACATGGCTTTTGCAGAGGCGAGCCTGCCCGCGAAGCCGCAAGCTTCCTACGCTTCGGGCGAAAGCGCCACGACCAAGAAATGGCTTTCCGCTTATCAGGCTGCCGTGCAGGCGGAAGCGGGGAAAAAGGAACAACGGCCGGATGAGAAGCCGACCTACAGCAAAGCAGAGGTGATGAAGCGGGACTGGACGCCGCTTCCGGCAGAAAGCGTCTGGCAGTTGTACCAGACAGGCAACAGAAAATTGCTGCAACTTGCGGCGTATGTGTATCCGCAAGTCGATCAACTTTTGTCTCATAACGAGCAGGTCGACAAGTACCAATGGGAGGGAGAGACGTTCCAGCAGAAAATGGACGGGCTGTCCGCTGCCGAGAAACAGCAACTGGAAGCGTCCGTGCCGCAGGTCGTCGCCTTGTACGAAAAAGGCAAGCAGGCGGCGGCGGAAAATCAAGCTGCCACGTCAAGCAAGGCGAAAGCGACAGATAGCCTGACGCCAACCGCGGCCGCGACGGCAAGCATCCCTGACGCCATGTTTGAAACCGAAGGCCTGACTTACAAATACCAGCGCACCAACACGGACAATCCGGTGGACGAGCTGTATCGGGCAGCCAACGTGCGGGAAGTCGACGTCCACCTGGAAGGCAAGCACGGCATGGACCTGACCATTGAGCGGCGCTATTCGTCGCTCGATGCGATGACCGAAAACATTTACTTGTCTTCGTCCGGCAAAAACAAGACGTATCCGCTGCAAGGGGACCCCAATCCGTTGCCGACGGGGCTGGAGCTACAATTTTCCCCGCTTTCAGGAAGTCTCGAAGGAAGACGCGAAGTGCGGCTTCCGCGCGGATGGATCCAGATATACGTGCGGGGCGTCCGGCGAAGGCAAACGGTACATTTTCACGCTGGAAGACGGGACGATTCTGGAGTCTTCGTCCATCAAAGGGGAATGGGTAAACACGCCGTATCAGCCAAATGGCGGCATGCATTTCTATCGCAAACGCTACGGGGAGTTTGGCGACAACCATATCGTCACCCTTTCCGTGGATGGCATGACCTATGAATTTGGCGAGGAGAGTTACTACCGGAACGAAGAATTGTACGTGACCCATCTGGTCAAAAAGACGAACGTCTACGGAGATACGATCCGCTACCGCATTCCCGAAGACTGGGACGAGCCAATCGAAATCACCGACAGCGTCGGTCGCCTGGTCGTCCTGGAGCGCAACTGGGACATTGATCTCAAGGTGTACCAGGACAGCAGCAAGACGAAGCTGCTCAAGCATTTGCAATACGAAAAAGGAGTCGCGGTGAGCGACAAGGACCGGGTTATCGAGTATAGCGTCACGGGCGGGGAGAGCAAGGTGATCGCCGAGTACACCTACCTCAATCCGCGGACGTACGGCACGACCGAGTTCAACCTGCATCCCGCCTACACCTTCCCGGCTCCGGACGGCGTCATCGCCTTTGACGACGGCGGCCTGGAGTCGACGGCGTACACGAGCCTGGACCAATCGCGAAAAGCGACCGTCAATTACCGCCTGCTCAAACAAGTCACCTATCCGGTGGAAGGCTTGTCCATGACCTATACGTACAGCATCTACCAGCCGGATGCGCCGGGCTTTCTCGACCGGGGGGTGACCCGGATTTATCACGACAGGGAAGCGTTGACGTACACCAGCTATTTGCCGGTCACGGCGGTCAACTTCCGCTTTGCGAAGACGCCGCATCCCGACCAGCCTGCGACGGAGTGGTATTCGTACACGAAATACTACCCGCACATCACGAAAGAAATCTGGAAGTCGCCGAAGTCGCAATCGGGGCGCCTGGCGAAGCAGTCGCTGGATCGGGACGGTTCGATCGTCGTTTCGCGGATGGTACAGGCAGGACTGCCGAGTGAAGACAAGACGTACCGCGCCAACGAAGACCGCAACTTCGTGCTGCAATCGGTGAAAACGTACGTCGGCAACGGAGCCGATGACGACACGATCCAGGGCGCGCTTTCCGTGACGGAAGACGGCAAGACGTATCAGTATGCGCCCGCGAGCTACACGAGCTACTTGTACGAAGACCGTGCCACCAAACCCGCCTATGTGTACCACTTCCTCGGCCGCCCGTCTTCCTTGACCGCGGATGCGGACGTGTACGCGTTCCTGCTCGCCCCGACGTCCGGACGATTGGACAAGGTGCAGGCAAGGCTCGGCCGCTACGCGCACATCATCCAGTACCGCTACAATGAATACGGCGATGTAACCAAGGAAGTCGATCCGAAAGGCAACGTCACACTGTGGCAATACCTCAATCTGTCCGGGCTGCGCGTTCCATCGAGCGTGAAGAAAACGGCGGCGGACAACCCGAACCATTTTCATCACGAGACGTACACATACGGGAGCAATCTCCTGGTAGCGACGGAAAAAATCGTCGACTCGTACCCGGATGGCGCCGGAACCAAAGTAGTGCAGGTCGACCGCACGTACACCTACAACGACAAAAAGCAGCTCACCTCGATGACGGAAACGAGCACCGGACCCGATGCCAAAACGGTCACGCAAGACATTTCGCGCTACGATGCGCTCGGCTTGTACCCGGCCGACATCATCCTGGACGTCGAGGTCGCACCTGGGGAGAAGGACATTTTGCATCACGTTTTTGCCTACGACGGACTCGGCCGCCTGATAGCCCGCGCCTATCCGGACAACACCGTCGTCCTGTACGAGTACGACCTGCTCGGCCGGCGGACCAAGGAAAGCGTGACGAGCAAACAGCAGACGCGGACAACGACCTACGCCTACGACGATGACGCGCGCAAAGTCACGATGACGCTCCCGGACGGCAGCAAGCAGGTCACGCAGTTTACGCCATACGGGGAAGTCGAGTACAAAGCACAGGTCGGCACAGACGGCAGCGTTCGCCCGCTTTTGTACAACACGTATTCCCTGGACGGCAACCATTTGTTGTCCAGCGCGCCGTACGCCGACAACAATCGGGCGACGACCTACGTCTATAATGCAGACGGCAGCGTCTGGCAGCAAAAAGACCCGGTTGGCACCACCGTCTACCTGACAGCCAACGCCGTCCGCGACGAAACCAGCTACGTGCCGGCGCTCACCCGCCTGACGCTCGCGCCTAACGGCTTGCAAACCGTTCAATACCACGACCGCCACGGCCAGGTGGAAAAAGAAGTCCGGCGAACCGGGGACGGTACGCAAAGCTTGACGACGAAGCTCGTCCGCAACACGTTTGACCAGGTCATCCAAAAAACGGAGACCGACCAGACCGGAAAAAGCCGCACCTGGACGTATCGCTACACCAATGACGGCAAGATCACCGATTTGCGCGATCCGGAACAAAACCACTACCAGTACGAGTATGACGCGCTCGGCAACCTGGTGACGGTCAAGGAAAACCAGGTGCTGACGACGAAAAACCATTACAACGCTCTGTCCTGGAAGCTGAGCGAGCAGGATGTCCCGTCTGGCGCCACCGAATCGTCCGCCTACAACCCCAACGGGACGCTGAACACGTTTACCGACAAGGCAGGCAACCGCCATACGTACAGTTATACGCCTTTCGGGGAGTTGGCAAGCATCACGACCCGCAACGCAGCAGGCACGGTGACCAACCTGGAGACGAAAGACTACGTTCCGAACACGTCGCTGGTGCAAAAGGAAACGAACAGCAACGGCGCAGACACCTTCCCGACAGCGAGCCACTACCGGGAGATAACGTACAGCTACGATGCGTTCCAACGCTTGCAAAGCCAGACCGTGTTCGGCCGCACGTACCGATTGGGCTACACGGATCGCGACGATCTCATGGATTCGCTGACGTATCCGGACGGGACGAAGGTGGACTATCGCTATGATCGTGCCGGGCGTCTCACGGAAGTCAACAGCAGCCTGACAGGGAAAATCGCATATGCGTACACGGTGGACAACACCGGAGAGCAAACACAGACGACCTATCCGAACGGCCGCGTCAACAAGCGCAAGACCGATTCTTTCGGACAAGTCGAAACCGTGGCGCACGAGCAAAACCAGGCCGCGATCTGGCAAGAGACCAACCGGTATGAATTTGGCAACGTGGTTTCCATCCAGCGCAACGGCGTCACTCATCAGTTCGCATACGACAAAATCGACCGTTTGACCAAGGAAGTCGTTCCCGGTACGACGAATCAATATTCGTATGACGGCCGTGGCAACCGCTCGGCTTTCGCCGGCACCTTGCCAACCGACTCAGCCAGCTTCACCTACACCTTCGACGAGCGCAACCGCCTGCGCGGCGTTTTGAACGAAACAACAGGCGAGACGTCGACGTACACGTATTTCGGAGACGGCCTACGCGCAACCAAAACCGAAAACGGTGCGCAAACCAAGTACGTCTACCTGAGCGGCAAAGTCATCGAAGAACTGGACGGCACGAACCAACTAAAGGCGCGCAACGTCTGGGGCAACGAACTGCTGTTCCGCCAGGACGCTTCGTCCGGCAAAAACGGCTATTACCACTACAATAGCCACGGGGATGTCGTCACCATCTCAGACGCAAACGGCCAGGAGCTGAACCGCTACGACTACGACACCTGGGGCAATGTCCTTTCCAAAACAGAGGGGATGTCCAATCCGTTCCTGTACAGCGGCGAAATGTACGACGAGCAGACAGGTTTTTACTACTTGCGGGCGCGGTATTACGATCCGAAGGTAGGGCGGTTTATTTCGGAGGATACGTATAAGGGGCAAGTGGATAATCCGCTGAGTTTGAATCGGTATACGTATGTCAAAAACAACCCTTTACGTTATATTGACCCGACAGGGCATTGGGATCAAAAAATTGGCGCTAACTGGGTAATAAACGAAGCGAAGAATAGATGGGCACTAGCACAAACTGTTGGAGAAAAAAGGTATTGGGGAAATTATGCTAATGACATTAGAGCAAAAATGACCAAAGCAGGATATTCCCAGTCAGACATAATGCAACCCTCGGATGCTATGATTCCAGATGAACAAGTAATGAAGATGGCAAGAGAGTCTGCTCCAGGGCTTACATTTATTGCTGACTTTAGCAAAGCAATTTGGGATTACCCAGGAGAAGCCGCCGCAGTAAAAGGTGCGTTCTTTATTGGAAGTTTATTTAACAAGGGGAAAGGCTTTAGTAAGTTAGACGAAGGATTAAACTTTGCTGCTAAAGCTGCTCAGCATATGGACGAGGCTGGAAGATTTGTACCCGTTCAAATTCAACAGGCTGTTATTAAGTATGGTAAAGGACTACCTGACCCTAGAGGCTCAAATGCCACGATGTATTATGATGTTATGTATCGAAACGGCAAACAATATAATATCGAAGTACTATACGATGCTAAAACGAATACAGTTTATCATTTCCAATATACAAGGGAGGCTATTGGCCCTCTTCCAGCTATACCAAAGCAATAAGGAGTGAGGCGGAGAACATGAAAGAACGAACCCCTAAAGAACGCTTGTACTGGTTGATTGAATTATATCAGCAAAACGAGATTGAATTACCAAGATTCTGCGATGAATTCTCGTATACCTATAACATTGATCTCGATTATGATGAGTTAACAGAACTTGAGCGTGAAATGTTTCGTAATCTAGCGGGTATCGCTTCAAGATTTTCTCCATTCGAGGAGGATCATAAACTTGATCCAAAGGCATTTTATAAAGAAGAGGACGTCAGAGAGATGGTAAAGCTAGTAGTAGGTAAATTGAACATTTGAAAGTAAACGTAGCCCCACCCCAAACGAGTAATCAACAACTCGTCTGGGGTTTCTTTTCGTATTTTTGGCACAACCCCGCCCGTAAGCGCAACACGCACCGCCAATTATAAGCTCCTGATAAAGTGAAGCTAGACAATTTTGAGGATGGGGGCAGGGAGATACCAGAACACTACCCGCCCCGCCGCGAAATGGCGTGTCTTGGTGTTGTAGAGAGCCACGTATGACGCCCGAATTGCACAAGGATTTGCAGAACCGAGGTTCAGGCTTTCAAAGCAGTGATGTGACAAAATTAAGGATGATTTGCTGTCTGCTCTCTGAATGGTGGGTATACATATGTGTTAGCCTCTAGCGGTAGCCGCCTAATCTATTAGAGACAAAAACTAATAGAGGGGGTTATGCTCATGAACCATCCAGTTAAAGAATGCATCTCTATGCTGGGAGTATCGCAGGTATCATTTGCCGTGTTGCACGACTTATCGTTTCAACGATTGAAGGCTTGTTTATATGGGCACACTCCCGCCATCCCGCCGAGAATCGTAAACGCTCTAGTACAACATGGCTATGATGAGCAGGAAGCACAGAAGCAGTATCAACAATGGCGTAAATGGAAAGCGGAGCAAGAACTCCTCGCCGCCGCCCGCAAGGAGGGAGGTGAAGACAATGAATAGACTACCGTTGGATATTGTCGTCACGTTGATGAGGCGGGAGCAGGTACTCGCTCAAAATGAGATTGACCAACTAGCCGCGCTGTTTGGAAAGCATGTCAAGGACTTGCTGTCTTCGGAAGATGTCGAATACGCTCTTGCCTGTTATCTTGCTAAATCGAAGCACAACGATGTCGTTTACAGGAACAGTGTATTGGAGAAAGTGGTTCGCTTCATGAATCAGTACGGCTGGCATCTATCGGATGATTTCAGAGACTACTATAAGAAATATGCGTTGTTTCGTTGACCTAACCCCGCCATGTGGCGGGATTTTCTTTTTGTGTGGGCTTCTTAGTGCGGCTAGAGGCGATTTTTAGATCGGGGGGCGGGGGAGGCTGATTCTTTGGCAGTCTTATTCTTCCTATATCATTGAACACGCTCTCTCTTGGTTATCTAGGAAGATCGTTTCCATGTTCATGCTCTGTTGATTATCTATATGTATATCTTGGCAGGCTCGCTGCTTCTCACCCCCGCCCCGCTCCGCAGGGCGGGGAGTTCATCCATGTGAGGGGAGGACAACAGAGCGTTCCCCCTCTTACGAGGGAGAACAAACTAGGCTGTGA
Source organism: Brevibacillus sp. FW301-21C12A (assembly GCF_058788915.1). Taxonomy (NCBI): domain Bacteria; kingdom Bacillati; phylum Bacillota; class Bacilli; order Caryophanales; family Paenibacillaceae; genus Brevibacillus; species Brevibacillus sp. FW301-21C12A. The sequence continues at coordinate 65,697 of NZ_JBYTBG010000007.1, read as the reverse complement.
GGTTGAGGTATCCAGAGCCTACATGACATCAAACGCACCCAGGTGTAGCTTTACTGCGTGGATGGTTGAAACCATCACTCTGTCAAGGTTCCCTGTCCAAACGGACACTACGACGGAAAATCTGGGGAAATGCGTCCTTCATCACAGGACACACTTATCCTGTCCCGCCTTTAACGCGACTTCGTTCATGTAAGAGGTTTACATGACCACATTCGGCTGATGAACGCCGAGGCATTTTTTAACGTGTTCTTCTGCGACCACGGGTAGAGCTTCCATATTCATTTTCACGATCTTGATAGACCTGTTACTTTCTCTATACGAAACGAACGGGGGCTAGTTAAGGGGGAGCGTTTATTTTTCTGTCGAGATTGATTCCATATTCTAAAATTAGAACAGAATAATATTAAGGGAATAACAACCAGATAGAAGAATACCCATTCTATCATCCCCTCGCCTAGGCTCGGGGGTGTCGTTACGAGGAGCTTACCCTATTCGGTAGGCTCTTTTCTTTTACCCCTCCCCGCCGCCGCGCACCAACTTCCCATGAAAATTTCCCGTAGGAATCATGTCGTCCCCCTGCCTGCGAGGGAAGTCCTTTCTTTTCCTAGGCACTGGGGCGGTTATAAGGAATGTCCGCAGATTCATTTTAAAAATAAATCCAAACCGCCTGTAACCCCCTTTACACGCCGCCCTGTCATATGGTCTATCTGAATCCCACAGCAATTTGATTACGCCCTTTGACAACCGCATAAAGAAGCCTGTGAACTGCCCCGCCTCCCGCGAGATTGACGTATGCAGGATGCGCGGCGGCAGTAATTGATTCCAAGGGCGTTACGAAAACTGGAATTTGCGAAACGGGGTGAACAGATGAAGGATTTGGCTCAAACACTAGCCCTACTGTCAGATCAGGAAATCACGCTTATTCGCAAAGTGGAAACCTGTGAGGCGTATCTGACTATCATCTTTGCATACACGGAGCAAGAAGGACACAACTACCATCTTGTAGCCATCGAAGAGATCATGAAAGCCGTTTGCGCTCTCCAATGCGCATGGCTGACGGATTTATATCATATCAGGCTGGAAAAAGCGTTTATCACCAACCGACTACAGCATGAAAGAGGGGTAGAGCAATGAAAACACGAGTTGTCGGCTATGTTCGTGTATCTACACAGGGACAAGTCAAAGACGGATACTCGCTTGCTTATCAAGTGGAGGAGATTCAGCGATTCTGCGCCCGCCATAACCTTGAACTGCTCGACATCTACAAGGATGAAGGGATTAGCGGGGCAAAGGTGGACGAGGATGAATTAACCATTGAACGAGAGGGATTACAGGAAATGCTGTCCGACCTGAAATGGCGAGACGTGAAATATATCGTTGTCTTAAACACCAGCCGCCTATGGCGGGCGGATATGGTCAAAGTGCTGATTCAGCGGGAGCTAAAGCGGCATCAAGCGGATGTCAAAGCTATTGAGCAACCCAATTACAGTATCTATGCACACGACCCCAACGACTTTTTGGTGAACGGAATGATGGAACTGCTCGACCAGTATCAGCGGCTAGAGATTGCCCTCAAATTGAGCAGAGGACGGCGAAAGAAAGCCCAGCAGGGCGGTTATGCGGGTGGCAGGGTTGCCTTAGGATACAAAGCCACCAAAGGGCAGAAAACGCTCTCTGTTGACCCTGTACAGGCACAGACTGTCCGTAGAGTCTTTGAGTTGAAAGAACAGCATCCTATGTGGTCATTGGCGCAGATTGCCGCAGAACTCAATCAGCAAGGCTTCAAAACGGTACAAGGAAAACCGTTCAGCAAAGTACAGGTGAAGCGCATCCTAGACCGCGAGGACTTTTACAGGGGGATATATCGCTATGGTCAGATCGAAGCCAAGGGGGTACATCAGCCCATAATCTAGCTTTTCGTTACTTAACGGAGAGCCATTGATCTCGTATAGAGCAAGTAAAGACGGTAGTAAGAGATTGCTGGCGTATCTTTGCGGCTTGTCCGCTCGAACTGAGGGTGCAACCTTACTGTAAACACCGTTTCAATGCCATTGGTATCGAATGGTTTCTCATGGGTTAGATTTTTGCTTGCGTATCTTTGTAGCATGTCTACTTGATCGGAGGATGCAAACTCTAGCTCATCAGGAACCATTCGATACAGGAGAGGAGTCTGTATATGGACTATCAAGACAATTTGATCTATGTGGGCGTTGACCTGCACAAAGAGCATCACACGGCAGTAATGATTGATGATCGGAATCGGAAGTTGGGCGAGATTCAATTCCTGAACAAGCCCGCCGCCTTTCCGAAACTTTTACAGGAAGTGAAGAAGCACACGAAAAAAGGCATGAAAGCCGTCTATGGATTGGAGGACATCGGCGGGAACGGCAGAGCGTTAGCGGTATTCTTGGCGGAAAGCAATTGCTGGGTAAAAGAAGTGAATCCAGTCCTCTCTACAGCTAGACGGAAAAGCCATGTGACGGTACAGAAATCAGATAGCTGGGATGCTGAATGTGTAGCGCGGGTACTGCGAGACGAGTTAGAGAAGTTGCCAGATGCCAAGCCCATGGACTTGTATTGGGCACTCAGCCAGCTTGTCACTCAGCGGAGATCGCTGGTGAAGAACCAAACGGCACAAAATCAAAAACTGCATCAGCAGTTGAGCTATCACTATCCAAGTTATAAGCAGTTCTTTTCACAGGTAGATGGAAAGACTGCTCTTTCGTTTTGGAAGAAGTACCCTTCCCCACGCCACTTGGCAGGCGTGACCGAAGAGGAATTAGCGCAATACTTGCGGAAATGGAGCAATTACTGTCTATCCGACAAAAAAGCGGCTCAAATTCTCGCGCTGATAAAAGAAGATGGCGACACAACAAGGGACTTCCAAGAGAAGCGGGATTTTATCGTGCAAAGCCTTGTCCGAAACATCCGTTTCAATCAGATTGAGTTAGCGAGGATAGAAGGGGAAATCAAGGAATTGATGGCAGGTCTAGGGTTTCAACTTGAAACGATGACGGGGATAGACCTTGTAACAGCGGCAGAGTTAGTAGCGGAGATTGGCGACATTCACCGCTTCTCCACCCCCGAAAAACTGGCTCGTTTTGCAGGAATCGCCCCCATCTTTGCAGGTTCGGGCGGGAAGGGGAGGAACTATAAGAGCAAGCAGGGAAATCGCGTCCTGCACGAGATCATCAAGGGCATAGCCATTCGCCAGATAGCGGTTACGAGAGGAAAGAAAGAGCCACGTAACCCATATTTCTACTCGTATTATGAGCAGAAGCTGGAGGCGGGGAAAACGAAGCAACAGGCTATCGTCTGTATTATGAGGAAGTTGGTCAACGTCATACACTACCTGATGCGAACAAAGGCGGCGTATGAGATGCCTACTGTTTCAGAGAAACAAGCAGGATGATAGAATAAGAATAGCTGGCGGTAATTGGAAAACAGTTGCCGCCTTCTCTCTACGAAAGTAACGGTTTATTAACTAGGATACGTATAAAGGACAGGTTGACAATCCGCTTAGTTTGAATCGGTATACGTATGTGCATAACAATCCTCTCAACAATGTTGACCCAACAGGGCATTGGTGCGAATCTAAGGAAGGTAAATGGGCACATGCAGGTAGTTGCAGCAGCAAGGGAAGTAAATTCGAAGCTGATTATAAGCATGATAATGACTTTATTAAAGAAAATGGTGTCATAACAGGAGTCTACGAGCACATTGAAGGTGCAAGAGAAGATGTGGCATTAGAGGTCAACACCTTCTTACTGTTTGCTCCATTGCCCAAATTCTTATGGGGAGGGAAAGCGGCGGCGGCAGGAAAAACGGCTGTTACCGTTTGGGACTCGATTAAAGTTACACAAGCCGCAGTTGCAGGAACAAACATTCCTAAATCGTTTGTACTGAACGGGTTAAAAGCAGGTGGACATGAACTATGGGTACATCCAAACGCAACAAAACATATGGTTGAATACATGTTGAAAAATCCAGAAGTGATTAACCTTAGCACGAAGAGCAAGCAGATGATTGAACAAGCAATGCTGACTAGTTTTAGGACTGCGGTTGAGAAAGCAATTCCTAATCTTAAATCTGGAAGAAACTTCATGACAATAGGACAATGGGAGATAGGAATAAATGTTACTGAGACGGAGGCAGTAATATATCACGCATTGTTCAAGTAATTGGGGGAGTGTTTTTTGAAATTACTTAGCACGTCATCTACCAATAGTTTTGTTTCTGTTTCTCACGAAATCGAATATATGGGAGACAAATTTGTTCTTGTAACTATCACTGTAGATATTCCTGCACCTGAAAAATCATACCTTTATAGGGGAGGTTTTCAATGGAGACTGTATGGTGAAGCAGAACCGTTGGCAGTATCGTTGGATTTTAGGGATGATATTTCTCATGGTGGTGGGGTATTGAAAGAAATCAGATTCTTTATTAGTGAAACTGTTACTCAAGAAATATGTGGGATTAATTTCCATAAGAAGATAAACGGACTCCCAGTGTTAAGTTTGGATAACCAAGAAACTCATCATGGATATTTTCATGAGGAAAAGGGAACTTTCCGCCTCCATCTCGTAGACAAATCTTTATATTGTCTATTTGAAAATATTGAAAGTGATATGGAGGTAGAAATAAATGAACATTTAAGTTGCCTTTTTGATAGTGAAAAAGTATTTTCTGGTTTCGTAATACGAAATCTAGTTGATGAAGAGATAAACGTAATCAAAGAAGCAAACTTAATTTAGTTCACATACCTTACCCCAAACGAGTAACCAATCTCGTCTGGGGTTTCTTTTTGCATTTTTTGACTGGGCGGCAATTGAGATAGACCCCACCCAGTGCCGAATGAACCGCTTTATCTCCCAAAAGACAATATAACCCTTGTAATACCCGTACATTATTTTCATGAAAGTTGTGTTCGGACAAACAATGTTGCAAAAAGTACCCCTAATTCCCCTTTCTTCCCCATTGTTTATTCCATCAAAATAGCCAGATACCATCAATTTTTACCGCAAAAACCTTATCTTCGTTTTCTCCCTGTTTTTTGGAAATCCAATAAGAACGCAACTAACCTATCCCCCATTTCGATAGGGACGGTGAAAGGATAAAAATTTTCTGCAACAATCCGCAAGGATGGAACGATTACTAAGATGCAGAGGGACATGAAGTAAAGGAATCTTGCAACTAATGGGTATGATGTCCCGACTATGAAGAGTGTAAGGAAAAAAATCTGGTAACGTGCCAGTTTACATATAGCAATTGGGAAGGTCATGTGGTAATGGCTAGCCGCCCTCCCCTCTAATTAAGCCAGAAATTCATCAAAATTTTTGGAGGGGGAAGAAAATGAGTAACATCAAGCTGTCGATTGATAAGATGGTCATTGAATACAAGGATGTGCATTGGAAATTCTTTAATCCATTTAAACGAAATATCTGCGACTACTACGGTATCACCGAGTCTATTGGAAAGACAGATTGGGGATTTAAGTATCATCTTCACATCGAATTGTCTGATGAGACCTACCTACATATCTCCTATCAGCCATACCATGAGCCGAAATCACTCAAACACTCTTTGCGTATCGAAACGCACCCAGACTATCTGCCAGAGTTCAAGCACCTATTAGATACGCTTTATCAGAACGCAAGTTCGATATGGTTTGCTCGCTGTGATGTCGCATTTGATATTCCTAGCCCGATAACTAACGTGTTTACTTCATCCAAGACGGGACGGCGAATGAATCTGTACGAGGGGACGAGATACTTTGGTAGAAAAAGTAAACGTCAACAGGCAGGCTACTGTAGGGTGTATGACAAGAGGAAAGAGCAAGAGGAGCGGAAAAGGAAGAATACGGTGGGGGAACTAACTAGAGTGGAAATCGTCTACAAACCAGACGAGAAAATCCCAATGGAGGATTTAGTTCAACATCCCCCAAGATTCAATCAACTATACTTCTGCTCGGTATTGCATGACATAACTCCATTGAAGCCAGAGAAACGAGCAATCGTGTTGGCAATTCAAAACGGTTTGATGACAATGGATGAGTTTACTCCCCACCATAAAAGAACGATTGCTGAATTGCTAAAGTCACAGGAAGTCGTAGACTTCGATAGCATAGCAATCGAACAATGGGAAGAGACTGTACTGCTCCCCTGTGCGTTAGTGTGTGGAAGGGTGAACAGAACTGCCAAAGATGAAGCGTGTTGACCTTTAATCAATCTCAATCAGTTCTTCAATGCTGATATTCAGCGTCTTGCAAATAAGTTCCAAAGTCTCTAAATATACCCTGTCTACCTTATCAGAACAAAGATGATTGACAGTGCTTGCTCTTAACCCTGTAAGTCTTGCTAATTCCCGTTGAGAGATACCTCTTTGTTCAAGAATCTCTCTCAGTTTTACCCGAATTGCCATGTTATTTCCTCCTGAATAGGTAACGCTTAAGCGTACTAGACTTGTCTCATTATAGCATCTCATTAAGAAGAAGTCATTGTGTGTTACGGTTAAACGGTATATAATCAGAGTATGTCGTTTCGGTTAAGCGTTACGTAAATCTCAATTTCTGTAACGATGGGGGAGGAAATGACCATGAACGTCATCGGATATGTCAGAGTTTCTACGCAAGGACAAGCAAAAGACGGCTACAGTCTAGCGTACCAACAGGATGAAATTCTAGCATACTGCAAGGAACAGGGATGGAATCTCCTGCATATGTTCTGCGATGAAGGCATATCAGGGGCAAAAGTGGATGAGGAAGCCCTAGAAGTGGACAGGGAGGGCTTTCAGGACATGCTAGCCGCCCTCTCTACTCATCAGGTGGATTACGTAGTTGTGTTGAATACAAGCCGTTTATGGCGGTCTGACATCGTGAAGGTATTGGTGCATCGGGAGTTCAAGAAGTACGGAGTAGATGTCAGAAGCATTGAACAGCCCACGTACAGTATCCACAAGAAAGACCCTAGCGATTTCTTGATTAACGGTTTAATGGAACTGCTTGACCAATACCAACGACTTGAAATAGCGATGAAACTTGGAAGGGGGCGGAATAAGAAAGCCCAACAAGGCGGCTATGCAGGAGGAAGGGCAACCTTTGGCTATACAGTACCAAAAGGTCAGAAGGCTTTACAGATAGACCAGAAACAGGCAGAAACGGTTCGTAGACTGTTTTCGTTACGTGAGCAGTATCCAACTTGGTCACTCTCCCGAATGGCTCTACAGCTTAATGTGGAGGGCTACAGAACAGCACAGGGCAAGTCATTTACAAAAGTGCAAGTGAAGCGAATCCTAGACCGTGAGGGATTTTACAAAGGGCAATACACATACGGTCATATCGAATCACAAGGTATTCACCAACCGATAATTTAGAACCTTTTCAGTTGTCTAACAGAGAATGTACAAGCTGACGTGTCCGTGCGTGGTCATCTATATGATTAACGCTTGTTCGGAGGGTGCTGACATTCTTTGCATAGATAACTGAAAACAACTAAGATGAGGGGGAAAGAATCATGAATCGTAAATTGACATTGCTTTACATTGGCGTAGACCTGCATAAAAACCATCACACAGCCATCATGATGAATTGTCTGCATGAAAAACTGGGTGAATTGAAGTTTGAAAACAAGCCTTCCGCTTTCCCTGTGTTTCTGAAAGAGGTAAACAAGATTGCCAAGAAGGAAGGTCTGACACCTGTTTTCGGTCTGGAAGATGTGGGCGGCTACGGAAGAGGACTCGCCATGTACCTTATCGAAAACAAGTATGAGGTAAAAGCTGTCAATCCTGCACTAACGGTATCCATGCGGAGAAGCAGTCCAAACAACAAGAAAACAGATGCTTGGGATGCGGAATGTGTGGCTCGTATCCTGATTTCCAACTTGGATACCTTGCCAGACGCCAATCCGCTTGACCTCTACTATGCAATTTCCCAACTGGTAACGAGAAGAGCAAATATCGTTAGCGTTTTGACTGGTTTGAAACTTCAACTCCACCAACAGCTTGGCTACCATTACCCAAGCTACAAGAAGTTCTTTTCACAGGTGGATGGGAAAACAGCATTAGCCTTTTGGCGTAAATATCCTTCCCCAAGCTGTTTGAAAGGGGTGGGGGTGGAGAAACTAGCCGAATTTCTACGTAAGAAAAGCAATTACTGTCTGTCAACCAAGAAGGCAGAAGAAATTCTTTCTCTTGTGGAACAGGACGGTGACACATCAAAGGACTACCAAGAAGCTAATGATTTCCTAGTGAAAGATGTTGTTCGAGACATCATCATTCGTGAGCATCAGCTAGACCAGATTGACGCTGAGTTGAAGAAACATTTGGCTTTACTCGATTACAAGCTAGAAACGATGCACGGAATCAGTACAGTAACGGCGGCGGAGTTGATAGCGGAGATTGGCGACATTTCACGCTTCTCTAATGCAGACAAGCTAGCTAACTTTGCAGGAATCGCACCTGTTCAGCACAGTTCAGGGAACAAGCAGAAAGCTAAAAAGAGCAAGCTAGGCAACCGTAGCTTGTATGACATATTCTACAACCTCGCTATTCGTATGCTTGGCGTATCGAGGGGGGAAAAGAAGCCGAATCATCCAATGTACCATGCTTACTATGAGAAGAAGCTAGCAGAGGGCAAAACCAAGTGGCAAGCAATCATCTGTGTCATGCGGAAACTGGTCAACGTCATCTACAGCATGATGAAGTACAAGACGGAGTATAAAATGCCAGTCCTTACAGAACAGGCGGCGTAATCAGCAGGGTGGTAGCTTTTACGAGTTGCCACCTAACCTTTATCCATTGAGCGCTTTATCATGGAGGATGCGTATAAGGGGCAAGTGGAGAATCCGTTGACGTTGAATCGGTATGTATATACCGCAAACAATCCGTTGAGGTATAGCGATCCAACTGGTCATAGCTATACTTGGTCTCTAAATCTTATTTCGCAAGGTTACAATAGCGGACTATTCTCCGCTGCTGATGCATCTATGATGGTATTTGGATCAAGTGCATTGTCATTTTTGGCACCGGATTTTACTGATACACCTGATCCTGGTGAACCAAATTTTAGAGAGTTATATACTCCTTTCCATGAGATTGCACAGATTAATGTAGCAAAACAACTTTATCAGAAGTACGGGCAGAATGCCGAACTCGAGAAAAAATTAGCCACAGGAGAAACAGAATGGTTTGGACTCAAGAATAAATACTATGAGGCTGACATTGTTTTAGGAAATAAAGTTTGGGAGGTTAAGCCTCTAAATGGACAAGACCCTAAAGCGCAACTAGAATTATATAAGAAGCTTGGTAACCTAAAAGAGGGCGAAAAGTTAAAAACCATGACCAACATTCCAGTTTTTGATAATGTAAAAATGGAGATAACTTTCCCAGAAGCAGGGGTTGCGCGCTATCAAATGTACGCTCAAGGTGATGGCGGTGTGAGAAGAAATTTAAGTACTGTTGGGGCAGCCATAGCTGTGGCACGAGCCTTATTAAAGTCAACTCCAGCTGGTAGAAGACTATCGCCAGGTTTTTAGAAGGGAGACGAACTTGTCTATGGGCATTAGCTGGGATAATATCAACGATGTGTACTCTGTACCCAACTTTGAAGTGAAAAAAGGTACAGTGGTAAAAATTAAGGTGTCTGTGGAAGGTGATTTAAAGGAGTTTGAAAGGAGTCCACTCGGAACAAGGACTATATTAAACAATTGGTCATATCATACAGACAATGGTAAGGAAATAAAACCTTTCAAATTAGTAAATTACTTAGGTTCAGACAGTTATTTTGAAGCAGAGTTAATGTATGTAAAAAAAGACAAAGAAAAAGATGAACTCAAACTTTTGTGCCAAGATTTAATGGACGTTTACAACATGGAGCAAATCAGTATTAAAAAATGGGAAGCTAAAACTATTTAGAAGTTGAACTAGAGCATTGAACCCCAAGCGAATTCACCTACTCGTCTGGGGTTTCTTTTTGCTCTGAGGTTGGGCTACAATAACCCTTTTTATTCATCAATGAGAAGTCGTATGGACTCCCAAGACTTGAAATTCTTCGTCGTATTAATCTTTATCAACGTGAAACAGAAGGATTGAGGGAAACGATACAGTTTGACAAAGTATCCTTGGCATTCGGCACCAGTTTACCTGCAATCCGGCTGATTCCCCATTCTTCTGTCTCCCCATGCGCACATTGCCTGTAAAATTTCGCGCAAACTTTCTCCTTCTTCCGTTAGCGAGTACTCTACTTTAGGGGGAACATCATCGTAAACTCTCCGGCTGATGATTCCGTCTTCCTCTAATTCTCTTAACTGCTGGGAAAGCATTTTTTTCGTAATCAGTGGTATGCCTCTTTGCAGTTCACTGAAGCGTTTTTCTCCTTCTTTTAACAGGCATAAAATGACAACTTTCCATTTTCCTCCGATTACTTCCAGCGTTGCTTCCACTGGTACATTGTATTTTGGCGTAGTCAACGTTGATCCCCCACGTGAAAGTTCTTGGTTTTGCCCACATATAGCCAAGTAAACATGAACGATGGTTACGATTAGGGTACCTGGTTACATGAAAGTGCCGACTTTCCATTCCAACATGTCCTTCATTATACTGAAAAAGAACGAAAGGTAAAAAGGAGAAGAGAAAAAATGACGAACACATATCCTCGTTCATTTTCCCATATTGGATTATCTGTTCCGGATGTACAGAAAGCTGTTGCGTTTTATACAGAGGTATTAGGATGGTATGCCATTATGAAACCGTCTGAAATTCGAGAAGACGATAGCCCGATTGGACAAATGTGCACAGATGTATTTGGAAGGGGCTGGGGAAAATTGAAAATCGCTCACTTGGCAACATCTGATAAAGTCGGTGTATAAATATTTGAATTTTCAGCAAATGGAACTCCTGAAAATAACTTTGAATTTTGGAAAACGGGGATTTTTCATTTTTGTGCACAAGATCCTGATATTGAAGGGCTTGTTGAAAAAGTGGTAGCTCACGGAGGGAAGCAACGTATGCCTATTCGTGAATATTATCCAAATGAAAAGCCGTATAAAATGGTGTATTGCGAAGACCCGTTCGGGAATGTACTCGAAATTTATACACACAGTTATGAGTTAACGTATTCACAAGGTGCTTATTAAAGGGGGGAGCTTACATTGAAGGCATTACTGCTCGAAGAAAAAGCAAACGTATTTGAAATGAAAGTAGGGGATGTAGAAAAACCGTCGCCGAAGCCAGGTGAAATCCTGGTCAAAATAAAAGCTACTGCATGTAACCCTGTAGACTATCAAACAGGGATCAGAGGAAATCCCAATTGGGTATACCCGCATGTTTTGGGGTTGGATTCCGCTGGCGTGGTTGAAGAAGTAGGCGAAAAGGTAACAAATATCCAAGCGGGAGACAGAGTTGTCTATCACAGTGATTTGACGAAAAAAGGCGGATATGCTGAATATGGTGTGACAACCGCTCATACAGTATCGGTCATTCCAGAAGGCGTGTCCTTTGAAGAAGCTGCTGCTCTTCCATGTGCCGGATATACAGCGTATCAAGCCCTGTTCCATAAAATGCGAGCTTCCCGAGGGGAGACGATTCTCGTTCATGCAGGAGCAGGCGGAGTAGGCGGCTTTGCTATTCAACTGGCGAAAAACGCAGGACTGACGGTGTTAACAACCGCCTCTTCTATGAATCATGCGTATGTAAAGAGCTTGGGAGCCGATTATGCCATCGACTACCAAAAAGAAGACTTTGTAGAGAAAGCTTTGGAAATCACGAACGGACGAGGGGTAGATTTGGTCCTTGATACAGTAGGACGTGAAAATGCTGAAAAATCTTTGAAGGCTCTTGCTTTTAACGGACAAATTGCGTTTATTGCCGGAGCTCCTGATGTGAATGATGCGATTTCATTTGCACGTCCCCTGTCTTTTCACCAAGTAGCACTTGGAAGCGTGCATCAGTCCGGTCATGTACGTGAACAGCAAAAACTCTCAGAAATCGGAAACCATATGCTCTTCCTTCTTCAAGAGGGCAAACTGAATCCGCTTGTTGAGAAAATCATTGCAATGGAGGAAGTCCCGGCAGCATTGGCTGAACTGGCTACTCGTAAAGGGAAAGGAAAAGTGGTAGCGAAAATTGGCTGACAAAAATGCGTTTTTCGATGACGTTTGACCATGATGGACTCCAGGCGAGTTGTTGCAGCTCGTCTGGGGTTTTTTCTTGGCGCTTGTTGCCATAAAGCGCTAAAGCGCTGAGGCCAAGCGAACTTCTTGACGCTCTCTCTTTTTCCTCCGACTTGCAACAAAGCCAACTCTGCCTGTATGCTTATAATCGGCAGGAAGGGCTTGCCATCGACAAGCTCGTCGCCGCCAACGAAACCAGTATGACTGCTCGTAACAAGAACGTATTTCCTTGCGAATCGGAGGGTACAGCATGAAATGGACAATCAGAAAGAAAATCATTGGCGGATTTTTAGCGGTGTCTCTGCTTATGGTGATCGTGAGTGGACTGTCGTTCGCCTTTCTGAAGGAAGTGGACACCTCGTACACGGAGCTGGTAGACGTACAGGCGAAAGTGCTCCTGAACGCCAAGGCGATTCAGGTACAGGCAACGCAGATGAACAGCAGTTTGCGGGATTACCTGCTGACGCAAGATCCGGAAGCCGCGAAAAAAATGGAGGAGGCAAGCAAGGAGCTATCTGCTCTCGTGTCCTCCACCATGGAAATCGCCTCAACGCCAGAGACCAAGGATGCGCTGGGCAAAATCGAGACTTTGAACAAGCAATACGATGAAGTGAAAAACCAGATTCTCTCCGTGAGCAGCGACCGGGCTCTGGAAATCGCCACGACCACGTTGTTTCCGCTTTCCAGGGACATTCGGGCGGTAGCTGACGAAATCAATGAGCGGGAACAAGCACAAATGACGCAAGCCTCGCAAGAAAACTCCATTCGGGTAGACGGCGTCATCACAACCGGACTCATCATCAGTGCGATCGCAGTCGTTTTGGCACTTTGCATTGGCTATTTTGTCTCGCGCTGGATTGCGAGACCCGTCGTCTTGTTGGCCTCTTCTGCACAAAAAATGGCGGCGGGAGACCTGACTGTGGAAGATATCGTGGTAAAGAACAAGGACGAGATCGGAGAACTGGCGCGTTCCTTTACCGTCATGAAAAACAACTTGCGTACCCTGATACATCAAGTGGGCGTCAATGCAGAACAGGTTGCCGCATCTGCGGAAGAGTTAACGGCAAGCGCTGAACAAACAAGCAGAGCCACCGAGCAAGTCGCTTCCATCATGCAAGAAGTAGCCTCGGGCTCCGAGCAACAAGCCTCCAGCGTAGACCAGAGTGCCCAGACACTTAACGAAATGGCGCAAGAAATTGAAAAAATTGCGGCCAACGCCCAGAAAGTATCCGCTTCCGCCGTACAAGCAGCGCAAGTGGCAGAGGAAGGAAATCAGGCGCTCCAAACCGCAAACGAACAAATGGGTTCCATTCACGCCAAGACGCATGACCTGGCAAATGCAATCCAAGATTTGGGCGATCGTTCAGAGGAAATTGGCGAAATTGTTCAAGTGATTACCGACATTGCTGCTCAAACGAATTTGCTGGCTTTGAATGCAGCTATTGAAGCGGCAAGGGCAGGGGAACACGGCAGGGGATTTGCTGTCGTTGCAGAGGAAGTAAGAAAGCTTGCGGAGCAGTCAGCCGGATCGGCAAGTAAAATCAGCGATTTAATTTCGATGATCCGCGAACAGATGCAAAAAGCGGTAGCTTCCATGGCTCAAGTGAAAAACGAAGTAAGCGAAGGTATGGTAGTAGCAACCCAGGCAGAAACTTCCTTCGCGCACATCCAACGCTCCGTGGGCGATGTTGTTGTTCAGATTCAAGCGGTGTCAGGCAGTGCGCAGCGGGTCGCAGGGTCGATGGAAGACATTGTGCAATCGGTGGCAACCATACGGGAAGTAGCCAGAGAAATAGCAGCCGGAACGCAAAATGTTTCTGCTGCTACGGAAGAGCAGTTGGCTTCCATGGAAGAAATTGCTTCGTCAGCTTTGGCTCTGTCCAAGATGTCCGAAGAACTGCAGAAGATCGTTTCGAATTTCAGGTATTGAGGAAATAATCGTTTGTGTAGGACACTGACAACTCCCTTAAGTATAGGCATGCTTGGGGGAGATTTTCATATAAGGGAGTTAGCTCGTTTTTTTGGCTATCGCGAAAGTCGTCAGCGTTTGTGCGCCTAAATTCCTCGTTTTCAAGGGGGACGAGTTATATTATTATTGAGGATACATTCCATAAAATTCTACTTTTTGAGAAAAGGGGAATACATAGCGCAATGTTTAATGAACGGAAAGCGTTGCAGATGACACTGCAGGCCATGCTGGAGCAGCGAATGGCTCTGCGCCGGCAATACGTAGACCAGGACAAGCAGTTGGGAGCAGACATCAAGCAAATTCTGAACCGGATTCGGGAAATGGATGCCGAGGCAGGCTTTGATGCAACTGAGCTGTCTGACGAAGTAGCGGTGGCGACTGAGGAGCTTCCGACAGATATGGTGAAGCGGATCAAGGTACGAAAGACCCACATTCGTCACAATTATCAGGAAGTGGCCAATCACATCGAGAACATCTTGCGGGAAAGCATGTCTCCGATGTCCCTGGCCGATCTTTGTTCGATTTTGAAGGAACGGCATGACGTAGAGTTCGCCAGCCCGTACATCGGCGTACAAAAGTCATTGAAGTATCTGCCTCAGGTAAAAGTAGGAAAAGATGGAAGAAAGCTGATTTTTTCACTGGCGTAGACAGAAAAGACGGCTTGCCTGCCCGGACTTGGACTGGGTAGCCGCTTGATTCACAGCAAAAAAGGCGACGTGCAAGCACGATCGCCTTTTTGTATGGGATGGTAACGGGCAAGCTGTTATTGCAGGAAAGCGTTGAGCATCCAGATGTGTTTTTCCAGACCGCTGCGAATTTCCAGGAGCATGTCCGCTGTCGCCTCGTCGTCTGCTTGTTCGGCAGCCTCGATTGCCAGTTTCAGCTCGTCGACGAGGATCGCGAAGTCGCGGGCGACGGTTTCCACCATTTGCTCGGCGGTTTCATTGCCTTCCGCTTCTGTGATGCTCGCTGTATTCAGACATGCGCTCAATGTGCCTACAGGTTTGCCGCCAATTGCCAACACGCGCTCTGCCAATGCGTCGATGTGCGCCGAAGCTTCGTTGTACAGCTCTTCAAACTTCGCGTGCAGGGTGAAGAAGTGAGGGCCTTTTACATTCCAGTGAAAGTTGTGCAGCTTGGTGTACAGAACTGTCCAGTTTGCCACTTGTTTATTCAAAACGTTGAACATAGTGTTTTCCATAATCGTAACCTCTCCTTTTTTAAAATGATTTCTTATTTATAATTATTATAAACTAATAGTGGTTATTGTCAACCCTTGCAGGAAAAAATCTTGGAGACGGCAGGAGATGTTTATGCAGCCAAACGTACACGCGGTCATTCTGGCTGGCGGAAAAAGCAGCCGGATGGGCGTCGCGAAAGACCAGCTTCCATGGCGCGAAGGCACCTTGGTGACAGAGCTGGGAACAGAAATTTTGGCGATGGGGATGCCTTGCCTGATCGTGTGCAACGAGCCTGAGCGCATCCCGGCAGAGCTTGTCAAACGAGACGGCGTGAGCGTGACGGCCGATCTGGTGCCGTCAGCGGGACCCGTGAGCGGCCTGGTGACGGCGTTTCGCCTGTGTAGGAAGGACGTGCTGCTCGTGCTCTCCTGCGACTTGCCGTTTATGGACCGGACGCAGCTCGCAAGCCTGCTCGCCTATGCCGCCGGAAAAGACGGTTGGGACGCGGTCATTCCTTCGGCACAGGGGCGGATTCATCCGCTGTGCGCCTTGTACCGCAAAAGCACGCAGCCCGTCTGGGAACAAGCGTTGGAGCAGGGCGAGCTGCGGCTGATGAATACGATTCGCAAGCTGTCCGTCCTGGAAGTGCCGGACGGCTGGCTCGACCCGTGGGCGCTGTTCAATGCCAATACTCCGGAAGAGTACGCGGCTGCCATCCGCGAAGAGCAACGCAGAAAAACAGGACGGCCGTAAGCTTGTCCTGTTTTTCACGCAAGAAGCGGAGCTAGGGCAAAATGATCCGCTCCGGATGCGTGTACACATTCATTTTGTTTTGGCGGATGAAGCCGACGGCCGTGATTTGCAGTTCCTCTGCCAGTTGCAGGGCGAGGTCGGTCGGAGCCGATTTGGACAGGATGATGCCTGCGCCGATCTTGGCGGCTTTCAACAAAACTTCAGACGAGAGCCGTCCGCTGAACACGAGAATCTTGTCCGCGGTCGAGATATTATCCCGCAAGCACTTCCCGTAAATTTTGTCCAGCGCGTTGTGGCGTCCGATATCCGAATATTGCAAGAGAACTTGGTCAGGCGTGCACAGAGCCGCGTTGTGAACGCCTCCTGTCTGCTGATGGATAACGGAGGAGGCTTGCAACTCGTCCATGAGTCTGGTGCATTGGGCAGAGGTGACGGTGGTGGTGCCGCTCGCCGGCTTTGCTGTGCGGGCATCGCTGAAAAAGTAGAAGGACTGTCTGCTTTTGCCGCAGCACGACGTAATTCTGCGCTTGGAGTAAAAGCTCTGGGACAAAATCGTTTCTTTGTGCAGGTCTACGTAGGCCAGCCCTTTTGCCTCGTCTATCGTGATCTGCCTGATCTCCCCGAAGCTTTGGATGGCTCCCTCCGCTGCGAGAAAACCGATCACCATCTCGTCCAGATCGGCTGGCGTGCAGACGACGGTGGCGAACTCTTCGTCATTGAGAAAAATCGTGAGCGGGTACTCCGTGACGATCTCGTCGTCTTCCCAGTGGTGCTGGTCAGCCGTCACTTTCAGGACGCGCAGGCGGGTTGTTTTGCTCAGTTTTGACATGCGAACCTCCCGTATCATGTTCATGCGTGGAGAAATGACAAGTTGTGAATAGATTTTGACAGAGAAAATATTGTCGAGTGAGCGCTTACATGGTAGTATACTATGTGAGGGTGAAAGTGTCATAAAATTTTCTACTTTCAGTAACTTCCTGCGCGTATAGAGCGAAAAGACACGGAACAGCGAACCTGTCACCGAATCTCTCGCTGTGAATCACCAATTGAATACGATGGCACGTGCTTGTTGATGCTGACGTAGCGTTCCTGCTGATGATTAACTGCTGTGTTTCATTGATACCTTTGTTTCCGTGTGTGCGGAAAAAGCGGGGGGTGTCGATGAAATCAGCAGTTTTTCTTTTTGCTTTCGGAGTGGCGCACCAGTGATTGGGCTTCATTCCAACCAAGACCATTTTAAAGGAGATGAACATGATGGAGCAACAAGTGAAAAACCGTTGGCTGATTGCACTGGCTGCGGTGGGGATCCACATCTCGATTGGATCGGTGTACGCGTGGAGTGTATTTACCAAGCCGATCACCCAGCAATTTGGCTGGGAACTGCCCGATGTGCAGTTCACTTTCAGCATCGCGATTTTGTTTCTCGGGCTGTCCGCGGCTTTTCTCGGACACTACGTAGAAAAGCACGGGCCGCGAAAAGCGGGAACGCTCGCCTCGATCTTTTTCGGCGTCGGGATTGTCGGCTCCGGGCTTGCCATCCAGCTTGCCAGCTTGCCGCTTTTGTACATTTGTTATGGCGTGCTGGGCGGAATCGGCCTTGGGGTCGGGTATATTACCCCGGTGTCTACGCTTGTGAAGTGGTTCCCGGATCGCCGCGGACTGGCGACAGGACTTGCGATCATGGGCTTTGGCTTCGCTTCGATGATCGCCAGCCCGATCATGAACGCGCTGATTGAGAGTGTCGGCATTGCGAACACCTTTTACATTTTAGGTATCATTTATTTCGTCGTCATGTTTGCATCTGCGCAATATTTGTCTCCGCCGCCAAAAGGCTGGGTGCCCGCAGGTTTTTCGACCGAAGGGGCAGCAGGCGACAAGCAAATCAAAAAAGACTTGTGCCAGCTTACCGCCAACGAAGCGATCAAGACGCGCCGTTTTTACTGGCTGTGGCTGATGCTGTTCATCAACGTGACTTGTGGAATTGCTGTCATCTCCGTCGCTTCGCCGATGGCGCAGGAAATGGTCGGCATGTCCGTGCAAACCGCTGCGCTGATGGTGGGCCTGAACGGCTTGTTCAATGGCGGCGGACGAATCGGCTGGGCTTCGCTGTCTGACTACATCGGGCGGGCGAATACGTACACGGCTTTCTTCGCGATCCAGATGGTGCTGTTCTTCCTGTTGCCGAACATGAGCAACCCGGTGCTGTTCATGATCGCGATGTTCATAATCATGACCTGCTACGGAGGCGGCTTCGCCTCGATTCCTGCCTACATTGGCGACCTGTTTGGCACGCGCCAGCTCGGGGCGATTCACGGCTACATTTTGACCGCATGGGCGGCGGCAGGGCTGGCAGGCCCGATCTTCGCCGCATGGGTGCGCGAGACGACGCAAAGCTACACAGGAACGATGAGCGTGTTCGCTGCGATGTTCATTGTAGCCTTCTTTATTTCCCTCTTAATCCGGTTGGATATTAAAAAATTGAAGGAAGAAGCCAGACAAAGAGAAAAGTCAGTTGAATTGGCTAGTTAATCAATGGTAAAGTCTTAGTAGAGAATGATTGGAATAAAGGTGAGTACCGTCGATGAATAAGTTCGAAGCAGAGTTCAGTAATTTGGTCAGAGCTTTCCGGAAGCGCCATATGGGGAAAGGACCTAGCAAGATCAGCACCACGTTTTGCAAAAACTGGGCGATCTGCGAAATGGAGGGCAATCTTTCGCCGGTGGAAAAGTTCATTGCCACTTCGGAAGATGGAAAGCAGACACTACGAGCTGCCAGAACCGAAATGGTCAAGGAGATGTATCGGAAACACCAGCCAGTTGACATGGAAGCGTTTCTGGGCGCAAAACTCGTCGACCTGTTCGTCGACATTGACATTGAACGTGATTTTGGGATGTCCATCTTTGTTTTCGATCAGGACATCGAGAAAAAATGGAAAAACGAACCGTAAGTCTAAGCGAAGCAGCGTTCCTGTTCACCGGTTAGACAAAGCGGACTTCGCAAGCAAACACGACGTTGAGACTAGGTAGCGAACCTGCCGGAGACAACCACCGTGAACGCGCTCTCTTCCTATCAGGGATCAGGGACGGTTTCATGGTGGTTTTTTTAATCTCACGCGTGTTTGACCAGAGAGGAGCGTAAAAACAAATGGGCAAGACCAAGCATAATGGACCCGTCAAACTGGACACGTCGCTGAAGCCTTCCTTGTGGGCTTCCATGATGCCCATGGGACTTGGCAAAATCAAGCCGCATCACATCATTGACACGATGAAGGTCGTGTATGACAACCGGGACAACCTGGGCTACGCCTACCGGATTTTGACCCAGGGAGTATGCGACGGCTGCGCGCTCGGCGTATCCGGTCTGTACGACCAGACTCTCACAGGCCCGCATTTGTGCACGACGCGCCTGAACGTGCTGCGCCTCAATACAATGCCTGCCATGGATGACAAATGGCTCGAAGATGTAAGCGCTCTAAAACAGATGTCGAGCGTGGAGCTGCGCAAGCTGGGCAGGATTCCTTATCCGCTGTCGCGCAAGCCGGGCGAAAACAAATTCACGCGGATCAGTTGGAACGACGCTCTGGACCGGATCGCGAACAAGATCAAAGGCATCAGTCCTAAGCAGCTCGCGTTTTTCTTGACTGCGCGGGGAATTACTAACGAAGTGTACTATACGGCGGCAAAAATGGCCCGTTTTCTGGGGACGAACAACATCGACAACGCCTCCCGCATTTGCCACTCGCCGAGCAAGACAG
Organism: Brevibacillus sp. FW301-21C12A; assembly: GCF_058788915.1. Lineage (NCBI taxonomy): Bacteria > Bacillati > Bacillota > Bacilli > Caryophanales > Paenibacillaceae > Brevibacillus > Brevibacillus sp. FW301-21C12A. The sequence goes on along the minus strand of NZ_JBYTBG010000007.1, from coordinate 45,876 downwards.
CCTTGAAGCGGTCGCTTGGCATCGGGGCGTCGAGCTGCAACTACCAGGACTGGATCGGCACGGATGTGCTCGTCTTCTTCGGCTCGGTTCCGGCGAACAACCAGCCTGTCTCCACGAAGTACATGTACGCGGCCAAAAAAGCGGGAACGAAGATCATCCTGATTAACCCTTACAAAGAGCCGGCGATGGAAAAATACTGGATTCCGTCGGTGCCGGAGAGCGCTGTGTTCGGCACGAAGCTCGCGGACGATTTTTACCAGGTCAACATCGGCGGCGACATCGCCTTCATGAACGGCGTGATGAAGCACTGGTTCGAGATGGAGGAAGCCAATCCGGGCTCGGCGATCAACCGCGAGTTTGTCCGGGAGCATGCAAACGGCATCGAGGAGCTGCGGGGGCATGTGACCAATCTGCCGTGGGATCAGATCGAGCAATCCTCTGGCTTGAGCAGGGAGCGGCTGAAAGAATTTGCGCTTTTGCTCGCCAATGCCAAATCAGGCGTATTTGTATGGAGCATGGGACTGACCCAGCACCGCTTTGGGACCGACAACATTTCCTCCGTTGCCAATCTGGCGATTCTGCGCGGCTTTTTGGGCCGGAAGCACTGCGGCGTGATGCCGATTCGCGGCCACTCCGGCGTGCAAGGCTCCGGGGAGATGGGAGCGGACCCGTTCAGCTTGCCTGGCGGCGATTTTGACGAAAAGAACTGGACGAGAATCGAAAAGCTGTGGAAGTTCCCGATCCCGAAATGGCAAGGCGATATTGTCGGCATCTCGCTCGAAAACGCCCTGCTGCCCGATGGACACGAGCGCAAGACGCGGCTGTTTTACACGAGCGGCGGCAACTTCCTGGAGACGATGCCTGACCCTGACTTCATGGAAAAATGTTTGGAGAATGTCGAGCTGCGCGTCCATCAGGACATCATTTTCAACACGTCTACCCTCGTCGATGCCAAGGAAGAGGTAATCGTCCTGCCGGCGATGACGCGCTACGAGCAGCCGGGCGGCGGCACGTCGACCAGTACGGAGCGGATGGTGTACTTCAGCGCCGAGATCGAGGGGCCGCGGATTGAAGAGGCGCGGGCCGAGTGGCAGATTTACGTCGATTTGGCTGCGCGCGTGCATCCGGACAAAAAGCACCTCATGCATTTTGCCAGCGCGGAGGAAATTCGTGCGGAAATCGCGCAGGCGAATCCGAACTACGACGGCATCCAGCATTTGAAAAAACGCGGAGATGTGTTTCAATGGGGAGGGGCCTGGCTGTGCGAGGACGGAGTGTGCCCGACGCCAGACGGCCGAGCGAATCTGCTGCCGATCGAAATTCCGCAGCTTGACAAGCCGGAAGGGCATTTTTACGTGACCACCCGCCGCGGCAAGCAGTTCAACTCGATGATCTACAGCAACAAAGACCCGTTCAACAACGCGGATCGCTACGATATTTTAATCAATCCGGAAGACGCGCGGGAACTGCGCATTGCGGAAGGCGAAACGATTGTCGTGTATAATAGCTATGGCACCTACCAAGGGCGCGCCAAGTTTGAAGATACGAGAAGAGGGAATATCCAGGTGTACTGGCCGGAAGGAAACGTGCTGATTCCAAAAGGCGTGTACGAAGCGTTCGCGGGTATCCCGGAATACAATACGGCAGTGAAGATCGAAAAGGCGGATTCGTTCACTGCTAATAAAGATTTGAAATACAAGGAAAAACCGATAGAAGATTTGGAAGTAAACGTCGGCTGACAAAAACGGCGTGATGGGCGGTCACAATTAGGAGGAACGGACGATGCGTTTTGCGCGACCAACAGTCTCGGTAGAGGAAGCGATGGGCAAATGGCTCGCGGCATTGCCTACGCTGGAAACAGAACGGGTGCATATCGGGGAGGCTTACGGGCGAATTTTGGCTTGCGATTTGTACGCAACGTACGATTTGCCGCACTTTGACCGCTCGCCGCTGGACGGCTTTGCCGTAAGGGCGGCGGATACGGTCGGGGCTACGATCGCGAGCCCGCTCGCCCTCAAGGTGATCGAAACCGTAGCGGCGGGACAGGTGCCTGAGCGAACCGTGACGGAAGGCTGCGCTACGCGGATCATGACCGGAGCGATGATGCCGGAAGGCGCCGATGCCGTGATTATGTTTGAGCAAACGCAAAACCCTGGCGAGCACGCGGAAACCGTCTGGATCAAGCGGGCGATGCAGCCTGGGGAAAATGTCTCCCGCCGCGGCGAGGAGATGGCAAAAGGAACGGTGATCGCCAAGGCTGGCGAGAGGATCAACGCAGGCACGATCGCCAGTCTGGCTACGTTTGGCTACGCGCAAGTCGATGTTTTCCGCCGGCCGCGAGTCGGCCTTCTGGCGACGGGCAGCGAGCTGTTAGGCATTGACGAGCCGCTCGTCCCGGGAAAAATTCGCAACAGCAATATGGTGATGCTGACCGCTCTCATTGCCGAGGCGGGGGGCATCCCTGTTTGCTTTTCCGGCCTGCCCGATGAACTCGCCGTGGCGAAGCAAAAAATCAGCGAATACATGCAGCAAGTGGATGTGCTCGTGTCCAGCGGAGGGGTGTCAGTGGGCGATTTCGATGTGATCGCGCTCCTGACGGACGAGCCGGACGTGGAACTTTTGTTCAACCGGGTAGCGATGCGCCCGGCCAGTCCGACGACGAGCATGCTCGTTGGAGGCAAGCCGTACTTGGCGCTGTCGGGAAATCCCGGAGCCTGTTTCCTCGGCTTTGAGCTGTTCGCGCGGACGGCGATCCGGCGCCTTTCCGGGGCGGCAGAAGTCGTCCCGCACGCAATCCGGGCGAGGCTGGCCGTTTCTTATCAAAAGCCGTGCCCGTTCCCGCGCTATTTGCGCGGCAGGCTGCTGGAACAAGACGGCGGACTTTTGGCGGTGCCTGATTTCAATGAAAAGGCGGGCAATCTCGGAACGCTCAAGGACAGCGAATGCTTCATCGTCATTCCGCCGGGCGGAAGCGGCAAGCAGGCGGGCGAGCTGGTCGAAGTTTTAACCCATGCGGCCCCGACCTGGAGGAAGGAAGGATAGCGAATGGACCTGGACAAACAGCCGTGCGTGTTGCAAATCGTCGGCTATTCCAACAGTGGCAAGACGACGCTGTTGACGAAGCTCATTCCTCTGCTGGAGGGCGCCGGGCTGCGGGTTGGCGTCATCAAGCACGATGGCGGCCACGATTTTGAATGGGACCAGCCTGGAAAAGACACGTGGCGCTATCGCGAGGCAGGAGCTTCGATCGTGGCAATCACCTCGCGGACGAAGACGGCAATCGTCGAGCAGCGCCCGCAAGAGCTGGCCGTACTCGTACAGCGTCTTGCGGCCGCCGGAGCGAACCTCGTCCTCGTGGAAGGCTTCAAGCGGGAAGGCTACCCCAAGCTCGTGCTGTTGCGGCGGCCGGAAGATGCTGAATTGCTCCGGTCCGTGTCCAACCTGGTCGGAGTGGTAAGCTGGGGAGAGCAGAAGCAGGCGGAGCTGCCCTGTTTTCACGTAGACGACATAGACGGCATCGCCCGGTTTGTGCGAGAGCGGATCGAGGAAGCGCCGCCAATTATTTAATAGAAGCAAAAAGATCATCCCGGCCGAGGCGAGGGATGATCTTTTTTTTGGATCGGGGCCGCGAAGGCTTGTCGCCAGTGCCTGGTGCAGCCAGGTTTTCTAATAGGCAAAACGTTTCGACTGGCCCAAACGTTTGCTCACGACTCAGGCTGTTGCCGCTCGAACAAATAAAGCGCGCCGTTGCTCGCAATTTTGAACTTAGGTCCGTTGAAGCCTCGGCGAATCAGAATCGCCCAGAGCAAAAACGGCAGCCTAAGCCGTGCAGGCAAGGCAGGCGGCGCGATTTCCTTTAGCTCGGCCATTTGCGTAATCGGTCCCTGAAAGATCAGCTCCGCCGTTTTTACCGCAAGCGAAAGCGAGCTGGAATAGCATCTGCTCCACTCAATTCCTTTCAGGTCGGTCCGGCCTGCCTCAATGTCGGCCAGGTCGTACGTTTGAAACCATGCATTCACGTCCCGGCCGCATATGAACGCACCTTTTGGATAATCTTGCTTGACTTTGTAATGTCTTACTAAACCTATTTTCAATGTCAGTTCCATTCTTTCCCCGTTGAACCGGATGGCAGGAGACAGGAGCTTTGCGCACGGTGCTGCAGAAACATAGAGTCGCAGACTGCCAGACTGCCAGACTGCCAGACTGCCGACGGGGAACGCGTCATACCCGGTGCTTTTTTCGGCTGTTCACAAGTAAGACTGAACCCTGTTCATATCTGTCAGCAAGTATGGATTGTCCTTTTTCATCGCTGCAATCAATGTCTCCGCCTGCGCAGGGTCGTCCTTCAACGCTTCCAGTTCCTTTTGCGTAATGCCGACCAGTTGCAAAAACTCTACTCTCTGCCATGGACGGTGTCGATTCCTTTTGCTTCTGTATCCTCTACAATGAGCAGGGCCGTAATCGCCGAATCTGTGCCAATATGAATCGACGTGCCGTTCCCTGCGACAAACTGGTTAGGCTCGAAAAACCGTTTCTGGGTGTATGTATAGCGCGCCAGGTTGGACAGCATGTCGATCGCCCACATACATTCCTCGTTGGAATCTTCCTTTAACTTGATCGTCATCTCATAGCCCCAACGGCTCCATTCGCCGCCGTATGCCTCTTCGTCCGTGTACAGCTCCGTCATGCCGTAGGTCAAAATGTGCTTGTAGCCGTTCGGAGATTGATAAATGCTGAAGCCATCCAAATAGGCGTCCCCGCCAAACATGGCGCGATTCACCATATTTGTCGCATAATGTGCAGGCTCCTGTGCAGGATAAAGCTGATGGAACACTTCGTCGATCGCGTCCCAGCCCGGTGCCCAGTCGTCCTGCTCGGATGCGCGTTGTTTGTATTCTTCCAAAGTCAAGCAGCATACCCCCTCCAATTTTGGTTATATCTTACTATAGCGCAGGACGGAGCAACAGGGCCAAATCTCGTAAAACTTTTATGATTAACCAGCTTCAGCAGGCAGGAAGCTCTTTTTTTGTTGTCACAAATCGTTTCTTTTTCCTGTGATTACAATCACAGGAGGCAAAAGCTTTGCTCCGGTACACTAGTGACATAGATCACACGTTGATTTTTCAAGGAGGGCCAATATGCTGAACCAAAAAACGATCGATATTATCAAATCCACCGTGCCTGTACTGGAAGTGCACGGGACAACGATAACCAAACGCTTTTATCAACGGATGTTTGCCAACCATCCAGAGTTGTTGAACATTTTCAATCACGCTAACCAAAAACAAGGCAGACAGCAAACGGCACTGGCTAATGCGGTGTATGCGGCTGCCCTGTACATCGACAAGCTGGAAACGATTTTGCCCGTCGTCAAACAGATCGGACACAAGCACCGCAGCTTGGGCATCAAGCCGGAGCATTATCCGATTGTCGGGGAAAACTTGCTCGGTGCGATCAAAGAGGTGCTGGGCGATGCCGCGACAGACGAGATCATCGAGGCTTGGGCGGAAGCGTACGGGGTAATCGCAGACGCGTTCATCAGCGTGGAGGCGGAAATGTACGAACAGGCGGAGAATCAGCCAGGCGGCTGGGCCGACTTCCGGGAGTTTGTCGTGGAGCGCAAAGTAAAAGAGAGCGATGTCATCACGTCCTTTTACCTCGTACCGAAGGACGGGAAAGAGATTGCGAGCTACGAGCCAGGTCAGTATGTAAGCGTCAAAATGGAGATCCCGGGAGAGGAAAATACGCACATTCGCCAATACAGCCTCTCGGATGCGCCGGGCAATCCGTACTACCGCATCTCCGTCAAACGGGAGGACGCGATTGGCGACAAGCCAGCCGGAAAAGTATCCGTGTACTTGTGGGAGCACGTTAACGAAGGAGACATTTTGCCTCTGTCCGCGCCAGCAGGCGACTTCATTCTTGACCAGCAGGATGACAGACCTGTCGTGCTCATCAGTGGCGGCGTAGGGCTGACACCGATGATGAGCATGCTGAAAACGCTGGTGAAAACGGGCTCGAACCGCCCGGTGACGTTCATTCACGCAGCGCAAAACGGAAATGTGCATGCGATGAGAGACAGTGTGGAGGAGTTGGCTGCCCAGCATCCGCAAGTAAAAGCGTTCTGGTGCTACGAAAAGCCGACCGAGCAGGATCGGGCAGCGCAAGCCTTTCACAAAGAGGGCTACATTGACTTGCCTTGGCTGCAAAGCGTCATTGCCGACAAAAACGCGAGCTTCTATTTCTGTGGCCCGGTTCCATTCATGAAAACAGTCAATCGGGCCCTGAAGGAGTGGGGAGTGCCTGCGCAGGACATTCACTTTGAGTTTTTCGGTCCTGCCGGAACGCTGGACTAAGAGCTGGAAGCAAGCTCGCAGCGCTTACTTGCGGGCGCCTGACTGGGCACGCAGCAAGCGGTTGACCGTTTCCCGGCGCAGCCCGATGAACTGGCCGATTTCGTCCTGGGTCAGCACTTCGGACAGGGAAGCGACGGGAACGAACGACTGGAACCAGAGTTGCAGCTTGCGCAGTCTTTCCGCCGGAGATACTTCGGACAACTGGTCGATGCGCTGCTGCATCATGCGCAGCTTTCCTTGCAACTGCAAGGCGATCTCCCGGCATTTCTCGTGGTTTTCTTCCAGTTCGCGGTACCAGTCGGCCGCGGACAGCACTTCGACCTCACAGGTGACGAGCGCGACGGCTGTTCCGTAGTAAGGATTCGGGCTGAGCAGCGAGTGATGCGGGATCGTCTCGCCTGGCACGATGACGTTGACCAGCGTGAGCGTCCCGTCTGCGTGCACCCGGTTGATTTTGAGCATGCCGCTTTTCAGATGGTAGAGCGGCCCTGTCTCGCCTTGGCGGAACAGCGTTTCCCCTTTGTGCAAAATCATTGGTTTTCCTCCTTGTTCAAACGATCCATACGGCAGTAGCAGTATATCACAATCTGCTTTGCCAGCACCTGCTTTCCGCGACGGGAGGGCAGGTGCTTTTTCGCGTAGTGGACAGGTGCGTTTTATGTGGAAATCAGCAGTTTCCGGCATGTTTTGCCCTTGCGTTCCAGACGGAATCGTTTGCTATAATGAGACAATCACGTTATGGAAAAAGGTGTTCTCTGATGCAAAGTACGATCCTCATCTGGCTTGGCTACCTGCTCGGACTGCTCGTTGTGGGCTTTTTTGGCTACGTGGCGTACCGTTACTGGTACCATATGGGACAGCTTCCGAAGCCGCCGTTTCGAGAGCTGGATGCGAAGCCTGCGCCTGAGAACTGGTCTGATGATGAGGTGACGTTTACGTGGATAGGCCACTCGACGATTCTGTTGAATGTTTACGGAACCAAAATCTTGACTGACCCGGTATTAGGCGAAAAATTGGGACTTCGCGTCGCAGGGCTGCTGCATTTTGGCCCCAGGCGCTTCACGCCTCCCGCTCTTGATTTTGACGAGATCGGCAGCGTGGATTTGATTTTATTGTCCCATGCCCATATGGACCATGTCGACCTGCCGACGCTGCGCCGGCTGGCTCATCCGTACACACACGTCATCACGGCCAGCAATACCGGAAAACTGCTTCGCCGCATGCCGTTTGCCTCCTGCAAGGAGCTTGCCCCGGGGCAAGCCACGACGACAAAAGACGGAGTGACCGTCACGGCGATTCCGGTCAGACACTGGGGCAACCGTTTCCCGTGGAACCATGACTACGGCTACAACGGCTACGTCATCGAGAAAAACGGCGTGCGCATTTTGTACCCTGGCGACACTGCCTACATGTCGATGGAGAGTTTGCCGCAAGAGTTTGGACAGTTTGACCTCGTGTTCATGCCGATCGGAGCCTACAAGCCCGATTCCTACCAGGCTGCGCATTGCACGCCCGAGCAGGCGTGGCAAATGTTCAAGGAGAGCCGGGGCAAATGGCTGGCGCCGATTCATTGGAACACGTTCGTCCTCTCGCGCGAGCCGGTAGACGAACCGATGCAGCGTTTGCTTGCGGCAGCGGGCGAGGAAAAAAATCGGATTATCGTCGAGCGGCAAGGAGAGACGTTCACCTTGCCCGTGCGATAGCAGCGATTGCTTGCGTGAAAAAGCAAGGTTGGAAGCGACTGCTTGCGGGCAGTTGTTTTTTCGTACAAATAAGAATTGATAAGATTTTTATCCGGTATAAGGGCAAGGAAGGTTGCACCAATGGCTTGGCGCAGCCAGGCTTTCTACTGCTCGCGGCAGCTTTTGGCAGGCGCGGGATGGCTGGCGACGTGCCGCGATGATAGCCGCCCGGACGAACTGCATAAACTAGAAGGAATCACCTGCTTCTTATAGAAATTATTTTATCAAGAGTTTTGGAGGAGGGATACATATGACGAAAGCATTGCCGCAGCGTTGGGATTTGGATGTATTATTTCCCGGTGGAAGCGAGTCGACTGCGTTTTTGGCTTTTCTGGAGCAGTTGGAAAAAGATATTTCGCAACTGAAAGCCCGCGTAGAGGATGCCGCACTCGCCTTGCAGGAAAAGGACGCGTTTTTGGAGGTTGTCTCCGAGGTGCAAAGCATCGCGGTGCGGATGAGACAGGCGGGCGCGTTCATTTCGTGCCTGACCGCGCAAAATGTGAAGGACGAACCAGCCAAGCTGCTCGGCGGACGGGTGAAAACGATCTCCGCTGCATTCGGCGCCGTGCTGACGCGCTGGGATGAACAGTTGCTGCGCATCGACGAAGCGGCATGGAACAGCTTGCTGGAGGACGGGGAGCTGCAGCCGCTCGCGTTTGTGCTGAACGAGCGCCGTCGCCGCGCCCAGGAAAAGCTGTCGCCGGAGCAGGAAGTGCTGGCGAGCGACCTCGCTGTGGACGGCTACCACGCCTGGCAAGATTTGTACAACGCCGTGGTGGGCCGGATGACGATCGAAGTGGAGCTGGACGGGGAGACGAAGCAGTTGTCCGTAGGGCAAGCCTCCAACCTGATGAGCCATCCGGACCGCGCCGTTCGCAGCCAAGTATTTGCCAAATGGAAAGAAGCATGGGGCAAGGAAACCGAGCTGTGCGCGCAAGCACTCAACCACCTGGGCGGCTTCCGTCTCGCCCTGTACCGCCACCGTGGCTGGGATTCCGTGCTGCGCGAGCCGCTCGACATCGGGCGGATGCAGGAAAAAACGCTCGAAGCGATGTGGCAGGCGATCGACAATCGCAAAGACCGTCTCGTCGCTTACCTGGAACGCAAGGCGAAGCTGCTCGGCATCGACAAGCTGAGCTGGTCTGACGTATCCGCTCCGGTCGGAAGCGTGCACAAAAAAGTGTCGTACGACGAGGCCGCTGCCTTGATCGTCGAGCACTTCAACCGTTTCAATCCGAGCATGGCGCAGTTCGCCCAAAAGGCGTTTGAAGAAGGCTGGATCGAGGCGGAGGACCGCCCGGGAAAACGTCCGGGCGGCTTCTGCACGAGCTTCCCTGTGAGCAAGCAGTCCCGCGTCTTCATGACGTATGCGGGAAGCGCAAGCAACGTCTCCACGCTCGCGCACGAACTGGGGCACGCGTACCACCAGCAGGTGATGTGGGATTTGCCGCCGCTCGCCCAAAACTACGCGATGAACGTAGCGGAAACCGCCTCGACGTTTGCCGAGATGATTCTCGCCGACGCTGCCGTGAAAAACGCGGCCAACGACGAAGAGCGCCTCGTGCTGCTCGAAGACAAGCTGCAATCCGTCGTCGCGTTCTTCATGAACATTCACGCGCGCTTCCTGTTCGAGAAAAACTTCTACGAGCAGCGCAAAAAAGGTCTGGTGAGCGCAGCCGAGCTGGACCGCATCATGGAAGAGGCGCAAAAGACGGCGTTCAAAGACGCCCTCGCGGAGTACGAGCCGCACTTCTGGGCGTCCAAGTTGCATTTTTACATCACGAGCTATCCGTTCTACAACTTCCCGTACACTTTCGGCTACTTGTTCAGCTTGAGCGTGTACGCGCGTGCGCTGGAAGAAGGCGAGAGCTTCGCGGCAAAATACGATGCGCTCCTGCAGGACACCGGCCGTCTGATGGTCGAGGATTTGGCGAAGAAGCATCTGGGCGAAGACATGACGACCGTCGAGTTTTGGCAAAAAGCAGTCGACCTGGCTGTGGCAGACATCGACGAGTTCCTGCGCCTGACGTAAAAAAGCCATTAGAAAACCTTGCGTATAGATTGGTGAGTCAAGCAGCCTGTTGCTTCGGTGACAGGTTGCTTTTTTATGCGACAGATTGTAATATCAAGTGCGACACCTGCCCGAGCTGTCTCAGGAACTGCGACAAATTTTGTCCCGGCGCCCACAAGCCAACGTGCAGCTCGACCAGGCGAAGTGTACGGCAGAGACGAGTTTGCGCCGGGCGATCCTTTGCCTGCGAAACCATGCGCTCGTCGGCAAAAAAATATTGTGTGTGGGCGACGACGATTTGGTCAGCGTCTCGCTTGCCTTGCTGCTCAAACGGCTGTTTCCGGGGAAGGAAGTAGCCTCCGGGCGGATCGAGGTAGTCGATATCGACGAGCGCTTCCTGCAATTCATCACAGGGGTGGCGAAGCAGCATGCCTTGCCGATCCGCTGCCATCGCGCCGATTTGCGCCAGCCGCTGCCGAAGAAATTGCAGCGGCAATACGACTGCTTTTTTACCGATCCGCCCTATACGCTGCAAGGGATGTCCCTGTTTTTGTCGCGGGGAATCAGCGGCTTGCAAAAACGCAAAGGACTGCCGATTTTCCTCTCCTTTGACCACAAGTCTCCTGATTTTGCGTTGCGCATGCAGCAGCAGTTCGTGCAGGCGGGGGTGAGCGTCCGCGAAGTCATCAGCCATTTCAACGAGTACGAAGGGGCGCAAATGCTGGGCGGAAAAGGGCAAATGATCGTGCTTGCCACTACCGAACAGACGGCGCCGATCGTGGAGCATGCCTTCACGGAGCCGCTTTACACCGGAGAAGAAGCGCGCTCGCAGCGTTTGTACCGTTGCCAAAAATGCGCCCACGTCAGCAAGGTCGGGGCCAGAGAACAGGTAGCGACGATCGAAGTGTTGAAAAGCAAGGGCTGCCCGCGCTGCCGCCATGCGCGCTTTGCGCTGATTGCGCGACTCCCTTCCAATCGCGACTGATTGTCCAGCGTCCGGCATATGGTAGAAGTGAGGGGGGGGGCGACTATGGCCTACGAAAAGGCGTTCACTGTCTTGCGGATGACAACAGGCTTGCTGTTTTTGCTGCACGGACTGGCGAAGCTGCAAAAGGGGATGGACGCTGTCACGCAAATGTTTGGCGATCTCGGCTTGCCGTGGTGGCTCGCCTATTTGGTGCTGGGGATCGAGTTGATCGGCGGGCTCGTCTTCCTGCTCGGCATCGGGGCGAAATACGCGGCCTGGGGGCTGGCGGGGGTCATGACAGGGACGATTGTGACCGTGAAGTGGAAGCAAGGATTTATCGGCGGATACGAGTTGGACCTGATATTGCTTGCGGTCACGATCTGCGTCGGCTTTCAGCAGACAAAAGCAAGACCCGGCTAGGGAAAAGGCGCAGCCGGGTCTTTTGCATTTATTGGTCCGTCTCCAGATGCTCGTAGCTGTCGGCAGATACAGCGGCAAGCAAAGGCGTTTTTTCCTGGCAGTAGTACAGGTGCAACTCGTGCATGGCCCGCGTGCAGGCGGTGTAAAACAGCTTGCGCTCGCTTTCCTCGCTGTAGCTTGCCGAGGACGCGTCGTAAATGATGACGGCGTCGAACTCGACTCCTTTTGCCAAGTACGCCGGGATGACGAGACAGCCGGTATCGTAGGACAAGGTCGAGGTCGTAATCAACCGGATCGGCATGCGGCTGGCCAGCCGTTCATGGGCTTGCTCGGCTTCTGCTGCCGTTTTCGTAATGACGGCAATCGTCTTGTGCCCGTTTGCCAGCAGCTTTTGGATGCGCTCTTCAATCTGCTTCGCGAGAGCGTCGCGGCTGTGCACCTTCGTCACAGTGGGCACCAGCCCCGCGCGGTTGAACGGCTCAATCCGCTCGCCGCCTTCCACCAACTGCCGCGTGAACTGGACGATGGGCAAGGTCGAGCGGTAGCTTTTCGTCAGGACGAACGTCTCCGTCTCCTGCGGTTCAAACAGCGACGCGACAGTGCCGAAGCTCTCGTTGTGGAACGCGTGCGCGTAAATCGCCTGGTTCCAGTCGCCGAGCACCGTCATTTTGGCGCGCGGAAACAGGCTCTTGATGAGCGCAAACTGGAAGGCAGAGTAGTCCTGGGCTTCATCGAGGAAAACGTGGCGGACGAGATTATTCGTCTGCTGGCCTTCCAGCCGCTCCTGCAAGTACAGGTAGGGCGGAATGTCTTCCTGGGCAAGCTGTGCCTGTTTGGTTTGCGCAAGCGTCATGGAGCAGATTGCGGGCCACGCCTCCGGAATTTGACTTTGTTCGTCCGGCAGCAGTTGACCGAGCAGTTGAGGATTGGCATAAAACTGCTCGTAAGTGGCCTTCGTATCAATAAATTGCAGCGCGGCAACAAAGTCGCGAATCGGCTGGAAATGCTGTTTGACGATCCGCTTTGCCAACAGCTCCTGTTCGCGGTCAAAGTCGTCGAACGAGTCCTCGCGAAACTGCTTTTTGCGGCGCAATTGCTGGTAGGCGGCGAATGCGTCTTTGTCGAGCATTTCCATTTCGTCCTCGACCCACGGCTGCGTCCGTTCACGCCGCTCCAGTTGCTTGACTTCTGCCAGCAATGCTCGGGCTACCAGGCTCATCCGGTTTGGAATCGGCAGGGAGGTGTCCAGCGCATAAAACAGCTCGTGGATGTGCGCGGCGGATATAAGCGTCCGGTTGCGGAATACAATCGGGCGAAACACAATGCCGGCCTGCATCAGCCGCTTGGCGTACTGATCCATGACCCGCAAAAACAGCGCGGACGATTTGAAGCGGATGGCGGCCAGCCGCGCCGCGTACTCCGGCTGGTCTTTTGCCGTAAGCACGTACTCCATCTGTTCCAGCGGGTCTTCCAGGCGAAAGTCGTCGCCAAGCCGATGCTCCGCATATTCCTGGAAGGTCGTCTGCTGCATGTTTTCCTCGCCCAGCTCCGGCAAAACCGTCGAGATGTAGCTGTTGAACAGCGAGTTGGGGGAGAACAGGACGATCTGCTCCGCAGTCAACGTCTTGCGGTAGCGGTAGAGCAAATAGGCGACGCGCTGCAGCGCCGCAGACGTTTTGCCGCTGCCAGCCGCCCCGGAGACGATCAGCAGCCGGCTTTTTTCGTTGCGGATGATCCGGTTCTGATCGCGCTGGATCGTGGCGACGATGCTGCGCATTTGCGAGTCGGCTTGTTTACCCAACACTTCCTGCAGCAGCTCGTCGCCAATCGTCACGCCTGTATCGAACATGTGGAGCAGCTTCCCGTCGCGGATGATGTATTGCCGTTTACACGTAATCTCGCCGGAAACGACTCCGCTTGGCGTATCGTACTGGGCAGGGCCCGGCGAATAGTCGTAGTACAGGCTGGAAATCGGCGCGCGCCAGTCGTAGACGAGAAAATGCTCGTCGTTTTTGTCCAATAGCGACGCGATGCCTAAATAAATGCGTTCGGAGCGAGGCTCCGTTTCTTCGCGAAAATCAATTCGGCCAAAATAGGGAGAGTGCAACAACCGCTGCATGGTACGCAACTGATGCAGGGCATGACGGTGGCTGCGCTCCCGCTCGGACAATACTTCAGCCTGCTGCTTGATGCTGACGTAAGTTTCGATCGCCTCGGTGGCATCCTCGAAGTTGACTGTCACATCGTCCCAAAAATGCTTGCGGATTCCGACAATATCTTCACTCACGACTTTTACCTGCTCCTTGAGCTCGGAAATCCGTTTGCTGATTTCTGCGACGACTGTCTCAACCCGTTGTTGCTCGTTTTGCCTGTCTTGCTCAGTAGCGCTCATGGTACCGCTCCTTTTTCATTCCCCATTTTTGATCTGAAGGTTTGACAAATGAAATCCAATGTGGTACTATTATATTGGGATTATAGTGAACATATATCGAGAAGTGACCTAAAGACCAATTTCCATTGTAGCAGACGGGAATTGGATTTTCAACATGCGTGTGTAGAAAAAATAACGGAGTCGATAACGAAGACGGTGCGAGAGGCATGCGTCTTCGTTTTTTTGTGTTTGGGTTGGGGGAAGGGGGCGGTTGGTCGCTGCTCGGCAGGGTGTAGCTTGTGGGGCTGGGTCTCGTCCTGCGCATATTTGTGCCTCGTCCGCACGATTGCATCGCGCCCGCACAAATGCGCCGTTCGCAGGATTGGGCCTCGTCCGCACAAATGCGCCGTTCGCAGGATTGGGCCTCGTCCGCACAAATGCGCCGTTCGCAGGATTGCACCGCGCCCGCAGGATTGCGCCCCGTCCACGCACTTGCGCCCCCCACGCCCGTTTGCTCCACATCCCGCACATCTGCTTCTACCCACCAAAACGTATGTAATGGGAAAAAGCATCGGGCTTTTTCCTTTTTTACTGTCATGCCTCATACAAAGGCTGCTCCCACCAGTTCACGCAAAACGAAAAGGACGACTTTTCCCCTGCATCCGGCACACGGACGACCATCGCCATTCCCGGACCGATCACCCACTGACCGTGCGGCTCGGCGCCTGTCGTTGTCAGCGGCGGGATGATCCGGGTGGACGCGAATACGCCATCCCGTTCGCCGTGAGCGCTGCCTGAGCCGAACATGATTTGCCCCTGGGCGGCGGGACAGGCAGCGAGCTGGATGTAGCCGGATGTCACCTGGCTGGACGTCTTCGCCTTGCCGATGCTGCTCGCTTTGCCAAACCAGATGTGCGCTTCGAGGGGAGCGGGAGAGAAGTTGGTGAGGAGCCACTGGTTTACGTATAAAAGGACGCTGGAGCGCAGCGGGTTGACCAGGGAAGCGAAGCCGTGCTCGCCGTCCGAAGCTTCTATTTTTTCCGTTTGTCCCATGTACGATTTGCACGGATCGGCCAGCGGGTGGGCGTAAGGGCTGTTTCTGCTCAGTTGGGCCGGGGGAGGCGGCGTGGGAAAAGGAAAGTATCCCATCTGCATGTACATGTCAGGCAGGCCGTAATAGTAGGAGGGACGCGCGTAGGGGGGCTTTGTCATGATTTCCTCTCCTTAGCGATTCAGTTAGTGCCAGCCCTACAGCATATGGCATACGTCCAGCGAGGGTGCCGCCGGGCTGAGAGGACAGAGCGGCGTGCTGGTCAGCATGCTCTCCTGAAACAAAAGAAAAACGCCCAAATCGTCGAGGATTGGGCGTAAGTGCGCAGCAAGACAGGGGTTACGAGACAACTTTCCAGGCATGGATGGCGAGCAGCGCCCAGCCCGCGAGGAACAGTACGCCGCCAATCGGCGTAATCGCGCCAAGCACCTTGATACCGGTCATCGCCAGCGTGTAGAGGCTGCCGGAGAAAATCAGCGTCCCGGCGGCAAAGCACCATCCGGCCCAGACGAGGCCCGAAGAGTCCGGGTACCATTTGAGCAGCAAGGCGACGAGCACGAGCGCCAGAGCGTGAGTCGTCTGGTAGGTCACCCCGGTATGGAAAATGCCAAGTGAATATTCGTCCAGCTTTTCTTTCAGGGCGTGAGCGCCAAATGCGCCAAGCGCGACAGAGAGAAAGCCGCTAATACTGCCCAGCAGCAAAAACAGCTTCATGCGTGATTCACTCCTTCTACGTTCTCCATTATGCACATGTGTCCACCTTTATTGTACCGCACAACGATGGCCCATGCCCAATTGCAATTTGATGAACAGCACGCCGGACAATCGTACAGACCGCTTGTCAGCTTCCGACATAGAGTGAAGTAGTGCAGCGGCTTCATTTTCAGGCTGTTGTCTAGGGAGGTGACGTGGACATGAGCAAATGGCTTTCCTTGGCAGGTGGTCTTCTCGGTGGCTACGCTTTGCTGGAAACTCCGTTGGATGGCACGTTCTTGAATGGGCTGAATCCGGTTGTGGATGGAATTGGCCTCATCACCATGCTGGTCTTCTCGGGCGCACTTATTTATACTGGCGTGCGCGACTGGTTCCAGAAATAAGGACAACACAAAACGATAACAAAGGCGCTTCCTGATGTGGGGGCGCTTTTTCTTGCTCCCAAAAACAGACAA
Organism: Brevibacillus sp. FW301-21C12A; assembly: GCF_058788915.1. Lineage (NCBI taxonomy): Bacteria > Bacillati > Bacillota > Bacilli > Caryophanales > Paenibacillaceae > Brevibacillus > Brevibacillus sp. FW301-21C12A. Next base: position 29,789 of record NZ_JBYTBG010000007.1, on the reverse strand, counting down.
AGACCGTTTTTTCACAAGAACGCTGGCGTCTTTTCCCCATCAGCCCCATATACATAAAGTAGGCTTTGGCGAATGGAGGGGGAAATGCAATGACAGGCGACGAGCGCAAAGAACTGGAGCGATCCATTGATGAGATCACGGAGATAGCCAAGGGGTTCAACCTTGATTTTTATCCGATGCGATACGAAATATGCCCGGCGGATATCATTTATACGTTTGGCGCGTACGGAATGCCGACCAGGTTTTCGCACTGGAGCTTCGGGAAGAGCTTCTACCGCATGAAACTCCAATACGACCTGAACCTGAGCAAAATTTACGAGCTGGTCATCAACTCCAACCCGTGCTACGCGTTTTTGCTCGACGGCAACTCCCTGATCCAAAACAAGCTGATCGTAGCCCACGTGCTGGCCCACTGCGATTTTTTCAAAAACAACATGCGCTTCTCCAACACGAATCGCGACATGGTCGAGAGCATGGCCGCCAGCAGCGAGCGGATTCGCCAGTACGAGATCGAGTACGGCAAGGAAGCGGTGGAAAACCTTCTGGATGCGAGCCTGGCGATTCAGGAGCACATTGATCCGGGCCTGCTTCGTCCCAAGCTCAGATGGAAGCGGGAGTCTGAGGAGCCGACGAAAAAAGGCAAGGTCGAGCGCACTTCGCCATACGACGACCTGTGGCGACTGGACCGCAAAGAAAAAGTCGAGGCCGATCCGGCCAAGCAAGTGCGCAAATTCCCGCCCGAGCCGGAAAAAGATTTGCTGCTGTTCATCATGGAGTACAGCGATGTGCTGGACGATTGGCAGCGCGATGTGCTGACGATTATCCGCGACGAGATGCTCTATTTCTGGCCGCAGTTGGAGACGAAGATCATGAACGAAGGCTGGGCGACCTACTGGCATATGCGCATCTTGCGCGAGCTGGATCTGACGGAGTCGGAGACGATTGAATTTGCCAAGCTGCATTCCTCGGTCATCCAGCCGTCGACGACGAGCATTAATCCATATCATTTGGGCTTGAAAATTTTCGAAGACATTGAACGACGCTGGGACAATCCGACAAAAGAAGAGCAGGAGCGCTTCGGACGCAAGCCGGGAGAGGGACGGACGAAAATTTTTGAAGTGCGCGAGCTGGAGTCGGACATCAGCTTCATTCGCAACTTCCTGACGAAAGACCTGGTGAGCGATCTGGACCTGTACATGTTCGGCAAGCAGGGCAACGACTGGGTCGTGACCGAAAAGCAGTGGGAGCAGGTGCGCGACGGGCTTGCTGCCACGCGGGTCAACGGCGGCTTCCCGTATGTGCTGGTGCACGATGGAGACTACTTGCGGACTGGCGAGCTGCTGCTCAAGCATCACTTTGAAGGACTGGAGCTGGACGTGAAGTACGTGGAGAAGACGCTGCCCTACATTTACACGCTGTGGGGAAAAAATATCCACCTGGAGACGACAGTGGAAGATCGGCAAGTGATATTTACGTACGATGGCAAAAAGGTGCACCGCCGCTTTTTGTGAAGCGAAAGAAAGCCGTACGTCCGGTGGAAGGCATAGCCGGATGTACAGCTTTTCTGCTGCGCCGGGCAGGATTTAGCCGCGGATTGTGGAAATTTTTCGAAGAAAGAGCGGTTTACCTACTTCCCGGGAGGTTCTTCACATGACAAAGCACGTAGCGGTTATCGGATCAGGGGTTATGGGGCATGGGATCGCCCAGCTTTATGCGCTGGCAGGCTTCCCTGTTTCGCTGTATGACCTGCAGGAAGAATTGCTGCACAAAGCAAAGGCGAGCATCGAACAGAGTCTGGCGCTGCTGGAACAAGAGGGAGTCATTACCGGACAAGACAAGTCCAATGCGCTGGAGCGGATTACGCTGACTACCGATTTGCAGCAGGCGGTGGCCGATGCCGATGTGATTACAGAAGCGGTGCCGGAAGTGATCGAGCTGAAGTGGCAGTTGTTTGCGACGCTGGAGCAGTACGCGAAGCCGGAGGCGATCATCGCGTCCAACACCTCGACGTTTTCGATTGCGCGGCTGATTGAAAAAGCACAGTCGCCGCACCGTTTTATCATCACCCACTTTTTCAACCCGGCGCAGCTCGTGCCGCTGGTCGAGATTGTCCGCCACGAAAAGACGGCGGAGGAAGTCGTCAGAGCGACAGTCGAGCTGATGAAGCGGATTGGCAAGGCGCCTGTGCTCCTGAAAAAAGATGTGCCAGGCTTTATCGCCAACAGGCTGCAAGCGGCGCTGATGAGAGAGGCGTTTCATTTGCTGGCGGAAGGCGTGGCTGACGCGGAGGAAATCGACACGGTCATGAAAGAAGGCATCGGGTTTCGCTGGGCGTTTGTCGGTCCGATCGAAACGGCGGACTTCGGCGGCCTCGATACGTGGAAGCGGGTTATGGACAATTTGGCGCCAGAGCTGGACCAGTCCACAACGGCTCCGGCGATCATCGCCGAGCGCGTGGAAAAAGGCGAGCTGGGAACCAAATCCGGAACGGGCATCTACGCGTACGAGCGCACCTCTGTCGCAGAAAAGCTGCATGCCAGAGATGAGCAGTTCATCCGTTTGGCCAAGCTGAAAAAAAGTCGCTAGAGCGAAAGCTGGGCACAAAAAGGTCGGGGTTGATCCCGGCCTTTTTGCGCCGAAGATGAGCAATTTTCTTGCGCCATCTGCCAAAAGCACGTTGATTTTCGCCCGGTTCACGGTTGCGATATAAATGACGTATCCGCTTCTCGATACGACAGTACGCCAGTTTCGATCGAATTCCGAACGCAGAACCCGGCTGGAGTACACTTGATTTTCCACGCGTGTCGCCGTTTTTTTCATAGAGATCAACACCTCCTGTCCCTTTCACTGTATGCAGCAGCATGGCAATGGTGTGGACAAGTGTGCGTAGATAAGCCCCTATTTTTGTTGCATCGGACTGGCAAGCGTACTATGATAGCAGCAAGGACGGCAACTGCAGTGCTATAGCCTGCAGGCGTGCCGGGGAAAAAGGAGTGAGCGAGCATGGCAAAAAGCAACGCACGCAAGCAGCGGGAAAAGCTGGCGCGGGAAGGCAAGCGCAACCCGGAGCTGAACAGAAGCATCTTCGCCTTTGCCGACATGAGGCAGCGGACGACGAAGACCAAAGCGGAAAAACTGAATCAGCAAAAGCACAAGAGGTCGTTATCCTGGCAAAGTGATGACGGCCTTTTTCGTTGCCGTTTTTCTGTCCCCTGTTTTGTGATAGCATGTAGCCAATAGCCAGCGCGATGAGGTGAATCCATGGAAAACACTCCCTTTACCGTTTAGCGGCTGCTGCAGCTACCCGTTTTTCGCGGAGCGGAAATCATGGCCGGACGCGAAGGAATTTCCAAAGAAATCTACTACATAAGCTCCGTCGAAATGCCTGATCTGACAGGGTTTCTCCGCCCGAACGAGCTGATTATCACGACAGGCTACGCGTTTCGCCACGAGCCAATGCTGCTCTGCCGGCTGCTGGATGAGATGCACCGGATCGGCAGCTCGGCAATCGGCATCAAGACGAGAAGAGTCATCCAGGAAGTGCCGCCCGAGGCGCTGTACATACCAATCAGGGAGGAACAACGATCTCGTTGAAGCAAACGATGACGAAGCACAGATCGTCCCGCCGCTACGGCTGCATGAAAGTTTTCCGGACTTTGGCGGGGAAGCGGCAGAGTAAGCAAGCAACGGGGAGCCCGTCGTCTTGTCCGCCGCGCTCATGGCGAAGCTTGTTTTCGGAATGGGTATAGCGTGAAAAAAGAAAGCCGGCCGGGGACTGGCTTTTTGGCGGAAGGGAAACGAAGGCTGCACGGAGCTTTTCGTTTGCGAACAGGCAGATTGGGTTGTAGGAAACGGCGGGATTGCTTATGCTAGGAGGACAGCTATAAGCAGAAATGAGGCATGCGCGAATGAATGAGCGTGTTACTGGCGCGTCCAGCCCAGCCGTCCATCCCGAGTGCGCGAGGGCGATCCGGCAGCTTTTGCAGTTGCAGGAGCCGAAGCGCGAAGACTTTTTGGCGCTTCGCACGTACGGCAATGATCGTTATTCGTCCATGGGCTGGGAGGAACTGCAATCGTATATAAATGAAAAGACGGTAGTCATCGTCGAGCAGTTTGAAAACGAGCAAAACATCATGTCCGCGCTGCGCTGGGTTGCGCGAGGGCTGCCCGTCTGGCACGCGATTCGCAAAGTGAAGGCGGATTACTCCGTGTACGGATACAAGGGGCAAAGCTGAGCGGGCTACTCGCACCAGCCTCGCCCGGCACGTCCAAAATGCAAAGAGAAGAAAAGTCTGTCAGAGTGGCAGACCTTTTCTATTTTTGATAACGCTTACGGCAAAAAAGTGCAGGCAAATCCGAAAAAAATACTGCACGCGAAAATGAAAAGGTCTATTATTGTCACTATCATCATCTTTGGAGGGGGCCATCATGACAGAATTCTTACTTAGCTTACTACAGATCATCATCGTCAATCTGGTCTTGAGTGGGGACAACGCCGTCGTGATCGCGCTGGCTTGTCGCAACTTGCGTCCAGAGTTGCAAAAGAAAGCAGTCTTCTGGGGCGGCTTCGGAGCGATCGGACTGCGGGTCATCCTGACCTTTATTGCTATTTGGCTGCTCCAGATCCCGTTTGTTCAGGTGGTCGGGGGACTTTTGCTCATCTGGATTGCCGTCAAGCTGCTGAAGGGCGAGGAAGAGGAGACCCATATTGGCGGCGGCTCGAACATGTTGGAGGCGCTGAAAACGATTATTTTTGCCGACCTCATCATGAGTCTGGACAACGTTATTGCTGTGGCGGGGGCTGCGAACGGAAACATGCTGCTCGTCGTCATCGGACTTGCCGTCAGCATCCCGCTGATTATTTGGGGCAGCCAGTTGCTGATGCTTTTGATGAACCGTTTTCCGGTCATCGTGCTGTTGGGGGCGGCTTTGCTCGGTTACACCGCAGGCGAGATGATCGTCGGCGACAAAGTAGTCGGAGCGTTTCTGGAAGGGGTGTTGCCAGCGCTGCACATCATTTTGCCGGTCGCTTTGGCACTGGTGGTCATTGCTGTTGGCACGTACCTGAAGCGCAAGCGTGAAAAATCAGGGGAGGACCGCGTCGCACAAGACCACGCGGAGACACTGTAGCCATGGAATATCGGGACTGGTCGATTCTCCAGACGCTTTATCGGGAACAAAACATCACCCGGACGGCAAAAAGTCTGTACTTGTCCCAGCCTGCCCTGACCAAACGGCTGCGGCAGATCGAAAAAGAGTTTGGCGTGCAAATTGTCCAGCGCGGCAGGCGAGGCGTCCACTTTACGCCAGAAGGGGAGTATTTGGCGAGTTGCGCGGATGAAATGCTTTTGCGTCTGCGCAAAATCAAGGAGCACGTCGCCAATATGGGCGAGCAGGTGAGCGGCACGCTGCGGCTGGGCGTCTCCAACTATTTTGCCCACTACAAGCTGCCAGGTCTGTTGAAGCTGTTCAAGCAGGAGTATCCGCTGGTAGAGTTCAAGGTCGTGACGGGCTGGAGCAAAGACGTGTACCAGTCTGTGTACAACCAGGATGTGCACGTCGGTTTTGTTCGCGGCAATTACAATTGGCCGGATGGGAAGCTGCTGTTGTTTGAGGAGAGCGTGTGCATCGTCTCCAAAGACCCCGTCGATGTAGCCGACCTGCCGCGCCTGCCGCGCATTGACTACAAGACAGACCCGCTATTGCAGGCGCTGGTGGACAGTTGGTGGGCCGAAAACTACTCTTCGCCGCCCCGGATCGGAATGGAAGTGGACAAGGCGGATACGTGCGGCGAAATGGTCGCAAACGGACTCGGCTACGCCATTCTCCCCCGCCTGGTCGCAAACGGCAAACAAAACTTGTACCTGATCGAAATTAAGGACGCCGCGAACAAGCCCGTCAAGCGCAGCACCTGGATGTTTTACCACAAGGCTTCCCTGGAGCTGCAAAATGTGAGAGCCTTCGTGAACTTCATGCAGCGCATGGATTTTCCGCATTCGTATTAAACGCCAACAGAGCGGGCGACCAGCCGCGGACCGCTGCTTCGAGAACAGGATGACTTCTCGAAGGCAGCGTTTTTCTTTTTCTGCCATTCGCGCAAGGAATCGTCCGCGATAACGAATGGCTATTTTTCAGATGGCTTTTTCTGGCGTACACTGGAGGTACAGCAAGAGAGCAACAAAAGCAACGTCAGACAAGAAAAGAGGGATCAGCATGCTTTTGCTTTTGCTTCGCATATTGCTCACGCTGCTGCTCGGTTCAGCGGGAGGCTGGCTGTTTGCCGAGGTGCTTCACAGCCCGCTGCCGTGGTTGATCGGTTCCTTGCTGGCGACTGTCGCGGCGACCATGCTCGGGGTGCAAAAGCTGTGGATTCCGGGCTGGTTCCGTCAGGCGGGACTGATTGTGATCGGCATATCGCTTGGCCTGCGCATGACGCCGGATATTTGGCAGACCATGACAGATCATATCGGTTTGATGCTGATCGCCACGCTGCTCACAGTGCTAATCAGCCTGCTCAACGCGTGGATTTTTTACAAAATGGGCAAGGTCGATCGGGTTACGGCGATCTTCAGCAATATTCCCGGCGGTCTGTCGGAAATGGTGACGATCGGCCAGTCTGTCGGCGGCAATCAACAGGTGATCTCGATTTTTCACTCGATTCGTGCGGTGACGATCGTTTTGTGCACGCCATTTTTAATCTCCTGGCTGTTTGACGGGCACGCCTCGTCTGTGGTGCTGTCGACAGGCGGTCACGTGCTGGAGTGGCTCCCGACCATTTTGCTTGTCACAGCCAGTCTGATCGGTGCGCTGGTGGCTACCCGCTGCTCCATTCCTGCGCCGTATTTGCTTGGCCCGTTGCTGATTGCCGCACTCGTCTCCCTGAATACACCGTGGACGGGCGAGAATCCGGCGCTGGCAGGAGGGCTGGTCAAAGCCGCGCAAGTGTGGATCGGAGTAAGCATCGGGCTTGGTTTTCGCAAAGAAAACATCCGAAAACAAAAGCGTTTTTTCCTGCTCGGCGCCATACATTCGCTGCTGCTGTTCGGCATGGTGACGGCGATGGCTGTGGGCCTGGCCTATTTCGCCAACATAGAAGTGGCGACGAGCATTTTGGCGACGGCGCCTGGCGGAATTGCCGAAATGAGCTTGACCGCCATGTCGATCGGGGCAGATCCGCTGCTCGTGACGGCCTTCCAGTTGTTTCGCGTCCTGTTTGTGCTCACGCTGTTTTCCTTCGGCGGGCGTAGCTGGGGAAAACGGCATCGGGCCGAGGCGGCAGCGACTTTGGACAGAACGGCCTGACGTTGGCAAAACGGAGGGCGGCAACAAAATCCGGCAGCATCAATGAGCAATAACAGAATCCGGTAGCACCAAGCGAATACGAAAGCCTGCAGCCTGTTTGCGAACAGCGAAGCTGCAGGCTTTTTTTATTGGGACAAGCAAAAATCTTCAACCGATCAACAAAAAGCGCCGTTTCACAATTAAGACACAAAGGAAAAATGTAACAATCGCTAGTTCAATAGGTTTGTGGAAAAAGTTTTGACAAATTTTCAATAAAAATTTGAACAAAACATGAACAAAAAGTGAATTTTGTGTTACAATAAGTTCAACAAAGAAAACGACGCAAGGTAAAATTCCAAAACGACAGGGGTTTTGAACCATGAATACAGATAAAAAAGCTGCTGACTTGCTGAGATGGATCGCTTGGACAGCAATTGCAATCGGCGGATTGTTGATGGCGTTTACTGCAAGCGATTTCAGAGCGGAGAACTTCCCGTTGATGGTATCCATCGGATTTTTGATCGCAGGCATGAACATTTTCATCATGAGCACGGTTTTCCGCTTGATGAATCTGCGCAAACAAGAAGTGTAACAAAACGATGCCAAATCCATAAAGGAAACCTCTCATTTCTTCCTTATATAATGAGAGGTTTTTTGTTGCCTGTAGCTGAAAAATAACGGAAACAATAGCGGAAAAACCGAACACCGCTTACGCAAATGCGCGGCGTAGCCTTCTTTTTGGAGCTGTCCAAGAGGAAGGCTTTTTTTATTTAAATTGAAAGCACAAAACGGAGGCGATCAAACTGGATATTATATCCATATTTGGGTGTGGTTGTGCATCCGAGGGGATTCCTAACAAGAATTTGAGCAACTCGTGACTGCTTCGTGAACACTTTGTCACAGAAAAGCTACGAATTATTGAACGTCCGAAAAAACAAGTACAAAAGTTGAGCGTCTCTGCTAGTATGTATATGCGGTTATCTGGTATGTTCACTTTCGTTAAAAAAATCTCTGCTGAGTCCTGTTCGAAGATGGATTCCATCCTCTGCGTGAAAGACTCAGAGGGGAGGCGAACGCGAATAGCGGATGCACCATCAGTTTAGATGCTTGTTGTTTTGTGAAAGAGGAGGGATTAGGAGAATGATTGGAGGAAAAATGCTGAGGCAAATCCACTTTTGGATCTTGGCAGCGTTGACCACCGTCCTGCTTTCAGGCTGTGGTAGTGAGTATCTTGTCTTGAATCCTAAGGGGCCTGTAGCAGAGACGCAGTACAATCTCATTATTATTTCCACTATATTGTGCGCTGTCATCATCGTTCCGGTTCTTGCGCTTACCGCTTTTATCGTCTATCGATATCGGGACAAACCGGACAACAAGGCACCTTACAAGCCAGAGTGGGCACACAACACGGCCCTCGAAGCAATCTGGTGGGGGATTCCGGTGGTCATCATTGCGATCCTGGGATACTTTACCGTTCGCGATACGTATGTGTTGAAAGAGTCTCCGAATAAAGAAGTAGCTCCAATGACGGTACAAGTGACCGCGTTGGATTGGAAATGGATGTTTACTTACCCTGAGCAAAACATTGCGACGGTCAACCACCTGGAGATTCCGGTTGGCGTACCGGTTCACTTCCAGATTTCTGCGGAAGCGCCAATGAACTCTTTCTGGGTACCATCGCTTGGCGGCCAGGTTTACGCGATGGCAGGGATGGCGACCGAGCTGTACTTGCAAGCTGACGAGCCGGGCGAATACGCCGGATTCAGCTCCAACTTCTCCGGTGAAAAATTCGCTCACATGCAGTTCAAAGTTGTAGCGAAGCCGAAAGAAGAGTTCGACCAGTGGGTCAAAGAAGTAAAAGGCACGAGCCCAGCAATGACGAAAGAAGATTACAACGAGCTGAAAAAACAAGGATTGTCCGAGAAAAAGCTGTACTCTGCATTCCCGGAAGGCTTGTTTGAAGAGATTGTGCAACGATACAGCCATGGTCACGATATGGACCATGTGATGAAAAAACAGCCTGCTCCGACAGGTGACAAGTCAAAAGAAACTTCGCAAGAGACGCAACAGTCGACTGATATGAGCAACATGCATGGAATGGATCATTCCAGTATGAAACATTAGGCGAAAGGGAGGAGGAATACCACGTGTGGGAGGACATTAAAGAATTTGCATCCACGTTCTTCGTAACTGGTGACCCACTGATTTACGGTGCGGACGTATCGATTGTGCTGACAATGCTCGCGATCGTGTTTGTCCTGACCAAATATAAAAAATGGGGTTGGCTCTGGCGTGAATGGCTGACTACCGTTGACCATAAACGTATCGGGATCATGTACCTGATTTCATCGCTTCTCATGCTGTTCCGCGGTGGGGTTGACGCCCTGCTGATGCGTCTGCAGTTGGCATTCCCGAATCTGGAATTTTTGCATGCCGATCACTATAACGCGATCTTTACCACTCACGGTACGATCATGATTTTGTTCATGGCGATGCCGATGATGTTCGGTTTGTTCAACATGGTCGTTCCGCTGCAAATCGGGGCGCGCGACGTTGCGTATCCGTTTTTGAACGCACTCAGCTTCTGGCTGTTTTTCCTTGGGGCGATGCTGTTCAACCTGTCTTTCGTTATCGGGGGGTCCCCGGACGCAGGTTGGCTGTCTTATCCGCCATTGTCGCAAAATGATTTCAGTCCAGGACCAGGACAAAACTTCTGGATCTGGGGGATTCAAATCTCCGGTATCGGTAGTTTGGCAACAGGTATCAACTTTATCGTAACGATTCTCAAAATGCGTGCACCAGGTATGACGCTTACCAAAATGCCGCTGTTTAGCTGGTCTGTTCTGTCGTCCAGCATCATGATTATTTTTGCTTTCCCGATCTTGACTGTCACCATCGCACTTTTGTTCCTTGACCGCTTTGCAGGTGCGCACTTCTTCACGATGGATGGCGGCGGTAACCCGATGATGTACCTGAACCTCATCTGGATGTGGGGTCACCCTGAGGTGTACATCGTAGTTGTACCAGCGTTCGGTATTTTCTCTGAAGTTGTGGCGACATTCTCGCGCAAACGCATTTTCGGTTACAAATCCATGGTGTGGGCTTTGATGGCAATTGCGATCGCGTCCTTCTTCACATGGGCTCACCACTTCTTCACAATGGGTACAAGCGCCAGCGTTATCGCCTTCTTTGCGATCTCGACGATGGTCATTGCGATTCCGACCGGTGTGAAGGTGTTTAACTGGCTGTTTACGATGTTCCGTGGTCGGATATCCTTTAAACAACCGATGCTGTGGACCATTGCGTTCATTCCTTGCTTCCTCGTAGGGGGAGCGACAGGTGTCATGCTGGCGGTAGCTCCGGCAGACTACCAGTACCACAACAGCTACTTCCTGATCGCCCACTTCCACCAAGTGTTGATCGGTGGGGTTGTGTTCGGTTACCTGGCAGGTATTTACTACTGGTGGCCAAAACTGTTCGGCTTCAAGCTGGATGAGAAGCTGGGACGTTGGGGCTTCTGGTTCTGGAACATCGGTTTCTATATTTGCTTCATGCCGCAATACGCGCTTGGCTTTATGGGTATGACTCGCCGTTACTACACATACGGCTGGGATCGCGGTTGGGAAGACCTCAACCTCGTATCGACTGTCGGTGCGTTCATGATGGGGATCGGCTTCATTTTCCAAGTATGGCAAATCGCTTACAGCATCAAGCACGGAGAACGGGATACGACAGGGGACCCATGGGATGCACGTACCCTGGAGTGGTCGATTCCATCTCCAGCGCCGTTCTACAACTTCGCCGTCGTTCCGCATGTGAAAGAAGCGGATGACTGGTGGGCAACAAAACAAGCAAAAGCAAATGGCACGTATAAACAAGAGCCGGCGCATTTGGAACCGATTCATATGCCGAAGAACTCTGGTATTCCGATTATCATGTCGACCTTCTGGTTCTTGATCGGATTTGGATTCACCTTTGGATGGGTATGGATGGCCGTAGTTGGATTCATCGGAGTTGCCGTGTGCATGTGGGTACGCTCCTTCCAATATGATACGGATTATTACGTACCGGTGGATGAAGTGCGTCGCACGGAGGCTTCACTGGGGAGGGTGTTGTAATGATGGCTAATCATCACGACCATAGTCATGGCCACGACCATCATGAAGAGCATGAGCAACTAAAGGTTCTTGGCTTCTGGATTTTCGTTGTTACGGACTGCATTTTGTTCGGTACGCTGTTTGCCACCTATGCAGTAATGATGCATAGCTTTGCAGGCGGACCGACTGGAAAAGAACTGTTTGAAATGCCTGGGATCATCGCTTCAACTTTTATCCTGTTGACCAGCAGCTTTACGAGCGGACTTGCTGTGCTGGCGATGAACAAAGGAAAAGTAAAAGAACTGATCGGATGGCTGGCGGTTACAGCCGTCCTGGGTCTGGCCTTCGTCGTGCTGGAGATCAACGAGTTTACGCACTTGGCGCATGAAGGAGCAACCATCGCGACTAGCGGTTACTGGTCCGCCTTCTTCACCCTGGTTGGAACGCACGGGTTGCACGTAACCATCGGTCTGTTCTGGATGGTCGCGCTGATGATGCAGTTGAAGCGCCGCGGTATCAATGCGGTGACTCGCCGCAAAATCACCAACCTGAGCTTGTACTGGCACTTCCTGGACGTTGTGTGGATCTTCCTCTTCACAGTCGTCTATCTGATGGGGGTGATGTAAGATGACACAACATCAAAATCATGGCAATCACGATCACGGGTCGCTGAAGTCGTACGTCATAGGCTTCGTCCTCTCGATTGTGCTGACCATTATCCCGCTGGTGCTGGTCATGAACCAGATGCTCGAAAAAACGGCTCTCGTAATCACGATCTTGGTGATGGCCATCTTGCAATTCGTTGTTCAACTGTTCTTCTTTATGCACATTCGCGAGGGAGAAAAACCGCGCTACAATGTACAGACATTGATCCTCGGTCTCGTGATCGTGTTTACGATCATCGCAGGTTCCATCTGGATCATGATGTTCAACAAATACTAAGCAGCATTATAGGGAAAAAGCCAAAAGGCGTGAGTCAAGCGATCGGTTGCTTGTCTCGCGCCTTTTTCTTGCTCCGTCATGTTTAGCGTGCTAAGATAGACGGAAATTATTGACAGCACATTCGAAAGGCAGTGGGAGTATGGCAGAGCAGCTCGCTTTGGTCAAGCCTTCCGCCCGGCGACAGCAGGAGTATTTGGCTTATTACGAAGAATGGAAGCAAAGCGGGGAACCGTTTGTCCCTTGGGTGGCCGGGCGCGAGCCGTACGATTTTGGCGCTTACCTGGCGTTTCTTGCCAGCGAGGGAAGCGAAGAAAGTATTCCGGCCGGCTGGGTTCCGCACTCAACCTACTGGCTGGTGAACGGCGAGGACAAAATCTTGGGGGTAGTCAACATTCGCCATCGCCTGAACGAGCATTTGTACAACGCAGGCGGCCATATCGGCTACGGCATCCGGCCGAGCGAAAGACGAAAAGGCTACGCGACGGCGATTCTCGCGCTCGCGCTGGACAAGACGAGAGAGCTTGGCCTGGAGCGGGTACTGGTTGTGTGCGATCGGGACAATACCGGCTCGGAAAAAACAATTCGCGGCAATGGCGGGGTGTTGGAATCCGAGTTCACGGAAGCGGACGGCAATGTGGTGCGGCGGTATTGGATTGCATTGTGACAGAGCCAATCCCAGCGATTAAGACGCTACCAGTGACAAAGGCTATCGTTTTCTTAAAAAAAGGCACACGCGTCCTTTCTATTTTTACCTGCCGCAAAGTTCGCGAATGTTTTTACTGCCGCCAACCCTTTTCTTTTTCAAAACAAAGTATATAATTATGTTGTGTAACGTATTTTGGAAAGGGGAGATTTCTTTGTTTGATATCGTGATTGTTGGAGCAGGCCCAGCGGGTGGAAGCGCAGCATTGTTTGCCGCGAAGGCGGGGAAAAAGACGTTGTTGATTGACAACGACAAGAGCATGACCAAACGCGCGTGGATGGAAAACCACTATGGCATCATGGAAATCTCGGGCCCTGACCTGATCGAGACAGGGAAAAAGCAGGCTGCCAAATTCGGGGCCGAGCTGGTGGAAGACCAGGTAACCAACGTGAAGAAAACCGAGCAAGGGCTGGTCGTGGAGACAGCGGAAAAAGGCTCGTTCGAAGCGAAGCATGTCATTTTGGCGACAGGCGCGGTAGTGGCGCTCGCCGAAGAGATTGGCGTCAAGACAAAAGAGGGCACCGAGCCGCGCATCAAGTCGATCGTAGACGTTGACGCACAAGGAAAAACGAACATCGAAGGCATTTGGGCGGCAGGCACGTGCGCAGGCGTGAGCGTACATACGATCATTACCGCTGGCGACGGGGCGAAAGTCGCGATTAACGTCATCAGCGAGCTGAACGGCGAGCGTTATGTCGATCACGACGTGTTGAAAACAAACTGAGCTTTAGATGTACAGGCACCTTCTCTTTTCTGAAGAGAAGGTGTTTTTTCGCAGCAGTAGCAAACGGTTCCTGCCCTATATTTTGCAGACATATGGTCAAATTTGAATATAATAGACTATATTAGTTTGATTTGACTGTTAGGAGGAAAACGGCAATGATTGCCAAGGAAAGCAACGTAAATTTTGTCGTCGCAGCGCTCATGCTGGGGCTGTTGATCGCGTCCATGGACAACACGATTGTGGCGACAGCGATGGGGACGATTGTGGGCGAGATGGGCGGCATGGACAAATTCGTCTGGGTGACGTCCGCGTACATGGTCGCGACGATGGCCGGGATGCCGATTTTCGGCAAGCTGTCCGACATGTACGGGCGCAAGCGGTTTTATATTTTCGGCCTGATCGTTTTTTTAGTGGGCTCCATTTTGTGCGGGACGGCGAGCAGTATTGTCGAGCTGAGCATTTATCGCGCGATTCAGGGGATTGGCGGCGGCGCGTTGATGCCGATTGCCTTCACGATCATTTTTGATGTGTTTCCGCCGGAAAAACGCGGGAAAATGACTGGGCTGTTCGGGGCGGTTTTCGGTACGTCCAGCGTGTTCGGGCCGCTGCTTGGCGCGTACATTACGGAGTATGTCAGTTGGCACTGGATTTTTTACATCAACGTGCCGATCGGGGCTTTGTCGCTCTGGTTTATCAGCGTGTACTACAGAGAGTCGCTGGAGCACCGCAAGCAAAGCATCGACTGGTGGGGAGCGATTACGCTTGTCGGAGCGATTGTCAGTCTGATGTTTGCCCTGGAGCTTGGCGGCAACCAGTACGCCTGGGATTCCGTGCAGATCATCGGGCTGCTCGCAGCCTTTTTGCTTTTGTTCATCATCTTTTTGTTCGTGGAAACGAAAGCGTCCGAACCGATTATTTCGTTTGCGATGTTCAAGCAGCGGCTGTTTGCGACGACGAACGCGGTCGCGCTGCTGTATGGCGCGGCTTTTATCATTACGACCGTCTTTTTGCCGATCTTTATCCAAGGGGTGTACGGCGGGTCTGCGACCAACTCCGGCCTGCTTTTGACGCCGATGATGCTCGCCTCTGTCTGCGGCAGCCAACTGGGCGGGTTTCTCACGACGAAGACGAGCTTCCGCAACATCATGCTGTTGTCCGCTGTCTTTTTCGTACCGGGGATTTTCCTGCTGAGTACATTGTCGCCCGACATGGCTCGTTCGACGGTCACGGTGTACATGATTTTGACTGGCTTTGGCGTCGGCTTTTCTTTTTCCGTATTGGGGATGTCGGCGATTCACGGCTTCGACATGCGGCAGAGAGGCTCGGCCAGCTCGACCAACTCTTTTTCCCGCTCGCTCGGCATGACGCTGGGCATTACCGTATTTGGCATCTTGCAGCGCAACCAGTTTGAAAACGGCATGGCTTCGACTTTTTCGGGGCAAGGAGCTGTCGGGGCGATCACGGACCCGCGCGCGATCTTGACGCCGGAAGCGCGGGCGGCTATCCCGGCTCCTGTGCTGGAGACGATCACGGACATTCTCGCTTCCTCGATTGCTCAGACGTTCATGTGGGCGCTCGTTCCTGCCATTCTCGCCGTCATCTGTATTGCGCTGATGGGGAACGAGAGTGCGCTCGGCAGGGCCAAAAACGCACCGCAAGCAAACCCGGAACGCGGGTAAGAGGAGAGGGTCATGAGTCTGAAATTGCTTATTTTAGGGCTGCTGATGGAAGGGGAGCGACACCCGTATGAAATCCAGCAGCAAGTGAAGACGCGAGGAATCGACTGCTACGTCAAGTACGCCAAAGGCTCCCTCTACTATGCGATCAATCAGTTGGAAAAGGGTGGGATGATCGAGGTTACGCAAGTCATTCGCGAGTCGAACCGCCCGGATAAGACAATGTACCGGATCACCAAAAAAGGGGAGGCAGAGTTCCAGGAGCTGCTTTTGCAGGAAATGCGCAAGCCGATGCAGTTGACAAACCCGATCTACGCAGCTCTGACTTTTGCTTCCCACGGCGATCCGGCGAAAATGGGAGAGGCGCTTGCTACAAACATCGAGGAGGTACAGCGGCAGGCTGCCTTGCTCGAATCGATTCTCGAGCAGCAGCGAGCGCGGCTGGATTGGGGAGCGAGGACGATTTTGCTCGGGGCGATCGAGCATCTGCAGGCAGAAGTGCGCTGGTTGGAGCGCATCCGCGAAGAAGCGTGGGGCCGCCAGTTTTGAATTTATTATGAACATTGGGCAATTCCCATCATTCTGATAGTTTTTCATTTATAATGATGATAATTACAGGCAAGGATGGTATCCGCTCATGATGAATACCGCACTCGGACGTTTTCGCGTCATCGGCATTATCGAAGGAATCTCGTATTTGGTATTGCTCTTGATTGCCATGCCGCTAAAGTACTATCTCGACTTTCCGGCCGCTGTAAAAATCGCCGGCTCGCTGCATGGGCTGTTTTTTGTCCTCTATATTTTGGCACTGGCGCATGTTACATTTAAAGACAGATGGTCTGTTCTCAAGGTGATTGGGGCGTTTATCGCGTCGCTCTTGCCATTCGGCAACTTCGTTCTGGATGCACGATTGAAAAAAGAGCAATAAAACAGCAGAGTTTGCAGCGAAAAAAGGCGGGTCAGCGTACCCGTCTTTTGAGCACCATCAGACAGAACCGATCATACATAAGCGCAACGCTGTTCAAATATGGATCGCGATGGGGGAGGATCTGTGTGGAGACCAGAATTTTGGCAGGTGTTCTTTTATGGGATAACGAAGGGCAATACGTTCTCGAAACCGGGATGGAGAATCGGTACAAGCTGGTGCTGCCACAGATCATCACATTTACGCAAAGCGATGAAAAAGTGGCGTCAGATGAATTGGGCGAGCAGCACGTCGGCAAAAACGTGATTGCCAGATGCTTTGTGTGAGCGAGGGTAGGCACGAGCCTATTCTGGAACGAAAAACGACAGACTATTCCGAAAAATAAAGGGGCGATGCACATGGAACTGCGCGAGCGATATACAAAAACAGGCGGAAATCAAAGGCTCCGGGTACGTCGTGGAATCGCTGGAAGCGGCGCTGCCTGGGCGGATGCTCGACCTGCTCGCGAAAAAAGAGTGGATAGAAGCGCTGGCGGGTAAATTGTACGAGCACAGCCGCGCCTAATCAGCCTCTCGCGGGGAAAAACCGACCGCACGAGCGGATTCAGGATTCACGCTGCCGTTGCAGGCTGGCTCAAGTATCCAGTCGGCAGCTTCGGCTGGGGATTTTGCGCAGTTCCGCACGTCGCCTAGCCTGCTCGTGCCGCCCTTTCCGACCGAGCAAGCACGGCTTGCGGTGGAAGATTTTTGCGCCTTTTTCCGTCTGGATTTTGCCTGGAAGATCGATTATATTGTAGTAATTGTGAGTACATAACATATTGGCCCGAGTAGATTCGGGTGGGGGTAGGGGAGCATGGGCTTCGAGTTTGTGTGGATCATCATCGGGATCAATATTTTGTACGTGTCGTTTTTCACGTTGCGACTGCTGATGGTGATTAAAGGGTATCGTGTGCTCGCTTCGCTGTTGGCGATGGTGGAAGTATTCGTCTATTTGAAAGGACTCGCGATTGTACTCGACAACCTGGACAATCCGGTCAACCTCGCCGCGTACTGTATCGGCTGGGGAATGGGTGTGTACATCGGCAGCAAAATCGAGGAGTATTTGGCCTTGGGCTATGTCACCTTGCAGGTAGTGGTCGATTCCGTCGACCTGGATGTTCCTGTGCGGCTGCGCGAGCACGGCTTCGGCGTCACCTCCTGGGTGGCAGAAGGCCGGGACGGGCACCGCCTCATGATGCAGGTGCTGACCAAGCGCAGCAACGAAAAAAAGCTGTGGCAGCTCATTCATGAGATCGCGCCAAAAGCGTTTGTCATTTCTTTTGAGCCGAAAAACTTGAAGGGCGGCTTCTGGGTCAACCGCCTGCGCCAGTAGGAGCAGCCGTTCCATTTCCATTTGTAAAAGATGCCAGTCGTCTTCTGTGCCACACAGGCAGGAAGCGGCTGGTTTTTTGTTTGTCTGCTCGGCCGGAAAAGCCGGGTCCTACGCCTTTATTATTAGAAAATTATAAAGAGAAATAAAATACTTTGTATTTTTCTGTAGATTCGGGTAGTTCGTCCTTACCATACAAACTATGACAGAGAGCAAGGGGGGATCTGGTTGATTAGTTTTCATCAAGTCAACAAACATTACGGGAGTTTCCACGTCCTGAAAAACATCGACCTGCATATCAACCAGGGAGAAGTAGTCGTCGTCATCGGCCCGTCTGGATCGGGGAAAAGTACGATGGTTCGCTGTATCAACAGATTGGAAACGGTTACAAGCGGAGAGCTGCTGGTGGACGGGGTAAAAGTAAACGACAAAAACACCGACATCAACAAGCTGCGCCGCAATATCGGCATGGTGTTCCAGCACTTCAATCTGTATCCGCACAAAACCGTGTTGGAAAACATCACGCTGGCGCCGATCAAGGTGCTGGGCGTATCGCAGAAGGAAGCGGAAGAAACCGCGCTCTACTACCTGGAAAAAGTAGGGATTCCGGAGAAGGCGGAAAAATTTCCGACCCAGCTCTCCGGCGGTCAGCAGCAGCGTGTAGCGATTGCGCGCGGACTGGCCATGCGCCCGAAAATCATGCTGTTTGACGAGCCGACCTCGGCGCTCGATCCCGAGACGATCGGGGAAGTACTGGACGTCATGAAAAAGCTGGCGAAGGAAGGCATGACGATGGTCGTGGTCACCCACGAAATGGGCTTTGCCCGCGAAGTGGCAGACCGGATCGTGTTCATGGACCAGGGCAGGATTCTCGAAGAGGCTACGCCGCAAGAATTTTTCGAAAATCCGCGTGAAGAACGCGCGCGCCTGTTCCTGAGCCGGATTTTGAATCACTAGACATTCACTTAAAACAATAAAAAAGAGATGAGGGGTAATTCAGATGAAGAAAAGTGTATGGAAAAAACTCGCAGGTATGGGTCTTGTATTGATGCTGAGCGCAACCGCACTCGCAGGCTGTGGCGGGGGCAAGACAGAAGGCGGCGCGGCAGGCTCTGCATCGAATGGCGCGGCGGCTGGTGCCGGAACATTGGCAAAAATCAAGGAAAGAGACAAGTTTGTCGTAGGCGTGAAGTACGACCTGAACCTGTTCGGTCTGAAAGATCCGTCGACAGGCAACGTAGAAGGCTTCGACATCGACATCGCCAAAGCGATTGCAAAAAAAGTGCTCGGTGACGAAAACAAAATCGAGCTGAAGGAAGTTACCTCCAAAACGCGTATCCCGATGCTGAAAAACGGGGAGATTGACGCGATTATCGCGACGATGACCATCACCGAAGAACGCAAAAAAGAAGTAGACTTCTCCGATGTGTACTTCATGGCAGGACAGTCTTTGCTGGTGAAAAAGGACAGCCCGATCAACAGCATCAAAGACTTGCAAAAAGGCATGAAAGTGCTGACCGCAAAAGGCTCGACTTCCGCGAAAAACATTCGCGAGAGTGCACCGGATGCAGAAGTGCTTGAATTTGAAAACTACGCAGAAGCCTTTACCGCGCTCAAAGCTGGACAAGGTGACGCGCTGACGACCGATAACGCCCTGCTGTACGGAATGGCGAAGCAAGATCCAAACTACCGCGTAACCGAAGAAACATTCACCGAAGAGCCGTACGGAATCGCGATCAACAAAGGCGACGCCGAGTTTGTAAAAACCGTGAACGACGTGTTGAAAGAAATGAAGGAAAACGGCGAGTACGACAAGATTTATGAAAAATGGATCGGGGAAAAACCAAAAAAATAAGCGGTTCGACTCCATGACGGATGAGCGGTTCACTCTGCCGCTCATTCCCTTATTTTCTTACGACTAGGGGGATCGCAACAGAGATGATCGATTTTTCTATCTTGTTTGAGCACTGGGACATGTTTATCGAAGGCTTCTGGAACACCGTGCAAGCCAGCCTGCTCGCTCTTGTCGGGAGCTTGGCTTTAGGGACGCTATTCGCCATTTTTCGGATTTCGCCGATTCGCCCGCTCAACTGGATCGGTACGGCTTACGTCGAGTTTGTGCGCAACATCCCGCTGATTCTCGTCGTCTTCCTGTTCTTTGTCGGCCTGCCGGCGCTCGGGATTGTACTCGCGCCGTTTGTCGCTGGTACGCTCGGGCTGACTGTCTATACGGCAGCGTTTATCGCGGAGACGATTCGCGCCGGGATTCAAGCGATTCCAAAAGGGCAAATGGAAGCAGCCCGTTCCTCGGGTCTGACTTACAACCAGGCGATGCGCTACATCATTTTGCCGCAAGCGATCAAAGTCGTGATCCCGCCGATGGGCAACCAGTTTATCAACCTGGTGAAAAACTCTTCGGTGCTTGGCGTCATTGCAGGTCTTGACTTGATGTACTTCGGCGACCTGATTTCCGCTGATACGTTTGTGACGTTTGACGTTTACATTTTTGTCGCAGTCTTTTATCTGATTCTGACACTTCCGTTGAGCTTGCTCGTAGGCTACCTGGAGCGACGCTTGGCTGGAAGCCGCTAAGGGGAGGGGACATCATGGACTTTATCGGAGCATACGCGCCCAGTCATTTGACCTTCCTGCTAGAAGGTTTCTGGATTACCCTGCAGGTTGCCTTTTTATCGATTGTGTTCAGCTTCGCCATTGCCATCGTCGTAGGGGTGCTTCGCTACGCGAAAATTCCCGGCGTCTCCCAGGTGCTGGCTACCGCCGTCGAGCTGATTCGCAACTTGCCGCTCTTGTTGATTATTTTTTTCACGTACTTTGCCTTGCCGGAAGTCGGCATCAAGCTGGACAAGTTTTATGCGGCTGTGCTGGCACTGGTCATCTTCGAGGCGGCCATGCTGTCGGAAATCGTGCGCAGTGGTTTAAAATCGGTGGAAAAAGGGCAGATTGAGGCTGCGCGCTCCTCTGGCCTTACCTACGTGCAGACGCTCTGGCACATTGTGCTGCCACAGGCGCTCAGACGGATGGTTCCGCCCATCGTCAGCCAGTTTATCTCGCTTCTGAAAGACACTTCGCTCGCGGTCGTGATTGCGCTGCCGGAGCTGATGAACCATGCGCAAATCATCAATGGCCGCAACGTCAACTACGTGATTCCGACTTTCCTCTTGGTGGCAGTCATGTACTTTGTGGTCAACTACGCTTTGTCGATCGTATCCAAACGTCTTGAAAACAAACACGCCTGATGCAAAAGCATCTTTTCCGATCTCCAGTTCTTTGTAAAATAGGAATGGGAGATCTTTTTACGTGCTAAAGGGGGCATCTATGCGCGAGCGCCTGTTGGTCCTCATGATTATTATGCTGGCAACCGCCTTTTTCGGAGAGATGAAGGTCAACCCGCTCGGGGGAACGTTTCGTTTCTCGCTGGGGATTGCCGCTTTCTTTTTCGGCCTGCTCTGGTTTTCGTCCGTGCCCGTGATCTTGACCGGCTTTTTGACCGGGACGTTCATTCTCGTCTTCCGCGTCGGGCTGGATTTGTTGATGGAGTACCGCCCGTTGCTGGAGAGCGTGTCTGTCCATCTGCCGTCCGCGTTTTACTACTTCAGCTTCGCGATTTTGTTCCGTGTGCTGCGGGCCCGAGACTACCTGGAGTTTCCGCTGAAGATGGGGCTGATCGGCGCGTCCGTCGACTTTTTGTCCAACCTGGTCGAGCTGCGCGTGCGCGAGTATTTTACCGACTTTCCGCCGCTTACGTGGCAGAGCTTTTTCATGCTCCTGATCTTCGGCGTGTTGCGCAGCTTTTTTGCCGTCGGCTTGTACAACAGCGTCTCGATCCGGCAAATTCGCGCGGTCGGGGAGGTGCGGCAGCAGGAGCTGGAGCGGCTGCGGATGATAAATACAGAGCTGTACGAAGAGGCGTTCTACCTGCGCAAGTCGATGACGCAACTGGAAGACATCACGCGCGAGAGCTATCGGCTGTACAGGCGGCTCTTGACCGCGCAGCACGCCGAATCTCCGACGGCATTGACGATTGCCGAAAATGTGCATGAGGTGAAAAAAGATTCGCAGCGCATCCTCGCGGGCATCTCCAAGCTGATTAACCAGGAAGGGCTTGCTTCCCAGCTTCCGATCAGCGAGCTGTGCGAGCTGGTGATGAGAGCCAACCGGAAGTACGCCGAAATGCTGGGCAAAGAAATTCAGTTTACATGGAGCTGTTATGTCAGCTTGTCGACGAATCAAATCTACGCGCTGCTGTCTGTGCTGAACAATGTGGTCGCCAATGCAGTAGAAGCGATTGACGAATCGGGTAAAATTGTACTGAATGTCCAACTGGACGGACGGCACATCGTCTTTTCCGTGCTGGACAGCGGACCGGGGATTTCGCAAGAGGAACGGGAATGGGTGTTTGAACCGGGCTATACGACCAAGTATGATGAAAAAGGCAATGCGTCCACCGGCATCGGCCTGACACACGCCAGAGGCATCGTGCAGAGCTTGCAGGGACAACTGCAAATTTTGCACGACAGAGGGCTGTGGACGCATTTTGAAGTGCGGATTCCGACGGATCAATTGCTGAGAGGGGAGGGAGTATAGCCGATGATACGTTTCTTTTTGATTGAAGACGATGCCGTGGTGCGCCGCATGCTGGAGCGCATTATTGCAGACAGCGGCCTGGGCGAGATCGTGGGCCAGGCCAGCGATGGCAATCGCGTCTCCATCGACCAGTTGTACGGAGTGGATGTCGTGCTGATCGACCTGCTCATGCCAGGGCTAGACGGCATCCAGACGATCAAGAAGCTGCAAGCGGAAGGATTCACGGGCCGATTCATCATGGTTTCCCAGGTGGAAAACAAGGAGATGATCGGGGAGGCTTATTTGCAGGGGATTGATACGTTTATTCAAAAGCCGATCAACCGCCTGGAAGTCATTTCTGTGCTCAGGAGGGTATCCGATTACTTGACACTGGAAGCCTCGCTGCAATCCATCCGCAAGTCGCTGCAAATTTTGGATGTCAAAGGAAAAGAGCAGCCGGCGAGCGGGCTGAAAAAACCATCCTCGGACGAAGAGAGCCTCGCGCAAAAAGCGAGACAACTGCTGCTGCAGCTCGGAATCGCCAGCGAAGCGGGAGCGCACGATCTTTTGGTCATCATGGGCTGGCTCGCCCAGAACGAGCGGGAAGTGGACAAGCTGCGCGATTTGCAGTTGAAGGAGCTGTACACGCAAATTTTGACCAAGCTGCATGGCAACCTCGATGAACAGGCGCTGACCAAAGAAGTGCGAGCGATGGAGCAGCGCATTCGCCGCATGGTGCTGCAAGCGTTTACGCATTTGTCCTCGCTCGGCTTGACGGATTACGCCAACCCGACCTTCGAGCATTTTGCCCCGCGCCTGTTCGATTTCCAGGAAATTCGCCAGCGGATGCAAGAGCTGGAGGCCGGAGAAAAAACGACGAAATGCCGGATCAGCGTGAAAAAGTTTTTATCTGTTTTTTATATGGAAGCAAAAGCGATTTGAACCGGGGGAGAGCATTAAAATTGTAGCTGCCGATCATACTGGCAGCTTTTTATATTGTAGGTAAAAAGTATTGTTGTTCATTTGTTTGAAGTGCAAAAATTACCAAAATGATACTTAGATGTAGTAAAATAGGGGAAGGGGGGATTAGGAAAATGGAAAATACGTTAATGCGATGGGACCAATTGTTGAGCGGGGTTCGTTTGCGAGACCGAAAGGTGAAAGATCGAACTAAGGATAACGAATATGATCTGCGTAATGACTTTGATGACGACTATACCCGATTGGTAATCAGCTCGGCTGTTCGCAGACTTCAAGATAAGGCGCAGGTTTTTCCATTGGACAACAGTGATTTTGTACGTACACGTTTGACTCACTCTCATGAGGTAGCTACAATTGGCCGATCCTTGGGAATTAGCGTGGAAAAGTATCTTCACAAGCAAAAGCCTCAGGCCTTTCAAGAAGAGTCTGTTGGAAAGTTGAGTGCACTGCTAGCTGTTGCTGGCCTTGTTCACGATTTAGGAAACCCGCCTTTTGGCCATTTTGGGGAAGCGGCCATTCAAAATTTCTTTCGAGATTGGTTTAACGAAGATAATGTAAAAAAATTGACTTCGGTAGCTCTCCAAAATGTAGAGCAGATGCAAGCTGATTTTGAAAATTTTGAAGGAAATGCTCAATCATTTCGCTTGCTGACCAAACTGAATGGATTGGTGGATGAATACAGCTACAATCTCAGTGCAGCTTCGCTGGCAAGTATTTTGAAATATCCCCGATCTTCGCTTGAAGGAAACAAAAAGAAAAAGGAGCGACAGGCGAAAAAGCTCGGGATTTCCTATAAAAAGTTTGGGTATATGACTTCCGAACAGGACCGTTTTGAACTGGTTCGTGAATATACGGGTATTTTGTCCTTTCGCCATCCGGCTACTTTTTTGCTTGAAGCTGCAGATGATATTGCTTATTCGGCAGCGGATATCGAAGACGGTTGCAAAAAGAAAGTTCTGGATTATTCGATTATTACAGATGTGTTTGCGGAATTCTTTACGACGGAAGAAGAGAAAAACTTACTCGATTCATTTAGGAACGACTTTAAGCAAAATACTGAGGAACGACGTTCAGATCGCTTGGACAACGCAGTGCAGAAGTTGCGGATTAAAGCGCAAGGACTCATGATTCATGGAGTAGTTGAAACGTTCCTTCTTATGCACGATAAAATTTTAAATGGCGAATTTGATGACGAGATTCTCGAGAAGTCAAAAGCGGCAAAGGTTAGGGAGGCGTTTCGAACCCTCGCAGAGAATTATATTTTTCCTAATCAGGAAATAATCACACGCGAGCTTGTTGGAGGGAAAGTTATCCGCGGGCTGCTAGAGATCTTTGTGAGTTCAGTAAGTAGCGATAACATTTATGATGGAAAGGAATTGGAAAGAGATATCTTCAAGTTCCACGATGAATTTGCTCGCTCGGAGAAGGGAAAAAACTTTATGCTGATCTCTGATAACTATCGTTACCTTATGCAGAAGTATCCGTTCTCGCTTCAAGCGGATAAATCGCCTAGTCTGTATGACCGATTATTGCTGGTCACAGATTTTGTTTGTGGCATGACTGACACTTATGCGCTAGAATTGTATCAAAAGCTATCGGGCATAAAATTGTAAGGAGGGCTACCTATGGGCGGGGCATGGAAATGTGCTCAAGATGACTATAAGCAGACAGTTGTAATCCTAAAAAGGATTGAACTGCTAAGACAAGTCAGCCCACAAGTAGATCGATTGCTAAACGACCTTAGTTCCTATGGCGATTTAATTTTTATTGGCGGCGCAGTGCGGGACTTGGCTGAGTACAGAACCCCACGTGATTACGATATTATTGTCGATAGCTCACATACGGATTTTTCGGCAGCTTTTTCGGGCTTGTCTTATAAGAAAAATCGCTTTGGAGGCTATAAGCTAAAGGTAGATGGGATTGAATTTGATATATGGGGAATACAAACTAACTGGGCTTTTCGCGAACGCTTACTAGTTCCGTGTTTTGAGAATATATCAAAAGGGGTTTTTTTTAATTTTGATGCACTTTGCTTCCATTTACAGTGGCAAAGCCTTGACTGTACGCATTTCATGGAAGCTATAGATAATAAAGTGCTGGATATTTTGCTGGATGATGAAGCTGTATGGAAAAATCCAACACCGGAAGTCAATGTTGTCCGAGCGTGGAAGATACATAAGACACGAGGACTGCAATTTTCTGATCGAGTGAGGAAATATATCAGGGATTGGGCTGCTACTGCTGATAATCCTCAAGAGAGACTTTTAGAGGCAGAACGTAAGCATTACGGAGATAAGAGTAAGTATTCCTATGAGGACTATGCACAACTCTTATCGGTTGTTGAAGTTTGATGCTCAAAACCACTGATACCATGTGTCAGTGGTTTTGGAAAACATCATTATGCTTATTTATGTCGTGCCGGCAAATCTTCATTAACACGAGAAAATTTTCTCGTGTTTTTTCATTTATGCATGCGCGCGCGATACCAGCTCGGCAAACGCGCCGTACAGGCCGACGGTCCCGTACTGCTTCTGGTAGCTGCCAATCGTGTCGTCGCGGACGATTTGGCCGTTCATGAGAAAAATCGCCCGGTCCGCCACCGCGTCAGCGACCTGGAGCTGGTGCGTCGAGAAGATGACGGATTGTCCCGCCAGCCGCAGCTCGCGCACCAGGTCGACGAAGGCGTCCATCCAGTAAGGATCGAGGCCGTTCGTCGGTTCGTCCAGGACGACGAGCGCGGGCTTCGCCAGAATCGCCTGGGCGAACAACAGCCGCTGCTGCATCCCTTTGGAAAAGTGCGTCACGCGCTTATTGCGGGCATCGTGCAGGCCGACCGCCTTCAGCATTCTGTCGGCGTCCTCGGCGGTGCGGTTGCGCAGGGCGGCGTAAAACTCCAGCGTTTCTCGCGCGGTCAGGCCAGCGCTGAAGGAGAAGTGGTCAGGCATATACCCGATCTGCTGCAAGTATTCGACGCGCTGCTCCTCCCAGGTCAGGCCGTTGAGCTGGATCGTGCCAGCAGTGGGGCGGAGGATGCCGACCAGCATGCGCAGGATCGTGCTTTTGCCCGCGCCGTTTCCGCCGCACAGAGCGACGACTTCGCCAGGCTCGATGCGCAGGCTGAAAGGATGGACAATCGTTTTGTCGTTGATCGTTTTGCTTACCTGATCGACGGTAAGTCCGAAGCTTTGCACGGTGTTACCTCCTTTCCCATGCCCGGGTAGCGATCCACAAGGTCGCGCCAATCCAGAGCAGACAGAGAGCGACGAAGCAAACGTCGCCGAGCGCAGAGTCAATCCAGTAAATCCACTTGTAGTATTCGGGGCCGAAGATCGCGCCGCCGCCCAGCCTGGTCACAGAGTAAATCCGCACAAATTCAGCCGGGTTGAAAAAGGTCACAATCTGCAACAAAGGCTTGATCCACGTATAAGGTACGAAGCTGAGTACGGAAATCAACAGCGTCGGCCAGGCCAAAATGTAAAAGAACCAGATGCTGACGCCCATCGTCAAAGCTTGCCAGCGGTTGCGGCACAAGGCGCCGATCACCATGGCGATCCCTAAAAACAGCAGAATGAGACAGATGGAAAAGACGAGCAAAAACAGCAGGGTGGAAAAGGCAAAGCTTTTTCCGAGCAACAGTCCAGCCACGCCGGAGACGCCGTAGCCGAAGCTGACGATGGCGATCAGCACCAGCGCCTGTCCCGCGTATTTGCCCACGAGAAACGACGAGGTCGTCATCGCGTAGGTGGAGAGAAGCTGCCAGCTCCCTTCCTCTTTTTCCGCCGTGAGGGAAAAAGAGGAGAGCAGCATAGTCATCAGCGGCAGCAGGTACAAGATCAGATTGAGCATGGTGCCTGTCGTGTACGTATAGCCTTTCATGTAGGACTGCGACTGGATGATGAGCAGCCCCAGGCTAAACAGGGAGAACAGCGCCATGAAGGAGTAGGACCACGGATTGCGGAAGCCTACCTTCACTTCCCGTTTGGCGATCAGATTGATGTGCAAGGCTCTCCACTTCCTCTATTAGTGGTGTGTCGTTGTCGTCGTGCTGCTGCCGTGCGCAGGGGTGCTCTCCATGTCGCCCGATTGATGTCCGCCCGAGGAAGGGCCTTCCGAAGAATGCCCGTCCTTTTTCATATGCTTGCTCATGCTGCGCTCCCACGTATGGTTTTTCAGGCCTTCCGCGTCCATGATGACGCCTTTCTTTTGCTCCGCGACGAATTTCTCCGCTTCCGCCTTGTCTTTGAACGAGTAGATGCCGTAGCTCATCGGCGTTTTGAACTCTTTGTCATAGGCGAATGTCGCCTGCTCGGCTTTTGTCCACTCCGCTGTGTAGTAGTCGCGGACGTACTGCATCGCGACTTCATCGGTGCCGTGCTGTTCCGTCCATTCGTGCAGGCAGCCGATGTCGTCGAATTTCAGCGCCTTGCCGTCTTTCAAAATGATTTCGGTTGCGTTGTGATCGTTCGGGACGTGCATGTGGCAAATGTCGCATTTGTCCACGCCTTCCGCGATCTCGACAGGCTGTGCTTCTTCCTTGCCGCAGCCGACGATGAGCAGGCTGATGCCTGCGATTGCTCCGAGTGTGGTCACCCATTTTTTCAAATTCATCATGATTTTTTCACTCCTACGTAAATGAATGTACAGCTTCCTGCCAAAAGAATAAGGCCAAGGATGCCTGCGCCCCAGTTGCTGCCTGTTTCGGCATTAGCAGAGACGACAGCAGAGGTCGGCATCAGCGGTGTTTCGTCCCGGATCGGGCTGCCTGCACCGCTCGTAAACAGATTTTCCAGAAAGACGAAGCCCGGCGATTGGAAAAACAACTGGTAAGCGGGAATCGCGTCTGTCAGGCCGAGGTAAAACGGATTCATTTCATACGGCAAATCGCTTTTGTGGTCGCCGTCCACATCGAGGCCGAGCAGGTTGTCCCAGTAGTTGCCGTTCAGGTTGTCCGTTGCGCTGTCCTGGGCCTGGGCGGCGATGACATTGGAGATGAACTGGTTGTTCGTCCACGTATTTCCCGCGGAGGCGATCAACTGCATGCCGACGAAGTTGAGCGAGAGCTGGTTGCCTGTGACCGTAATCCCGCTGGAGCGCTCCAAGTATAGCCCGACGCGGTTTCCTTCGATGTGGTTGTCCGCAAGCAGCGAGTTTTGCACGTCGTAGAGCAGGATGCCCTGGGAATTGGGGTTTTTTTGCTGCTTCAAAAACCGGTTTCCGACGACGGTGGCATCGGCTGTTTCCATCAGCATCGCGCCTGTGACGTTTTCGCTGCCTGTATTGTTCTTCAGGGAAGTTTGCGTGGTGCCCATCAGGTGGTAGCCGTAGCGCGATTTTTCCACCCGGTTTTGCGTGAGCTCGTTCCCAGTGCTTTTTTCCAGGTAAATCCCGTCAAAGACGTTTGTGACCTGATTTTCAATCAGTCGGTTGTCGTGCGAGTCGTACAGGTCGATGCCGTTTCCTTTTTGGGCCTGGACCGTCACCTTTGGCTTGCTCGCGCTTTTGGACAGATGCGCGCTGTGGTCGTGGCCGGCATCGCTTGCGCTGCCTCTGTCCTTTACCTTGCCAATGACCGAGACGTTGCGTATCGTGTTGGCATTCGCGCCTCGCAACTGAATCCCGGTTCCCATCGTTTCCACGGTGACTTTTTCCAACAGGTTGCGGCTGCCGCTTACGATGATGGAGGCGTCCTCGCTGTTGATTCGTCTGTCCAGCACCGTAATGCCTTGCAAAGTCACGTCGTCTGCCGCGATCGTCAGAGCAGCTTCCTCGCTCGGATTGGTCAGCTTGACCTCGCCTTTTGCCAGCAGCTTGAGCGGCTTCGTGATGCGGATGGGACCTTCGTACTTGCCATCCGGTATCGTGACGGTGTCGCCTGGCGCTGCCTGGTCGATCAGCGCTTGCAGGGACGCTTCGGCCTGCGCCGGATAGGCCGCTGGCAGGATGAGCACAAGCGCCAATGAAGATGCCAGCAGCAGGCGGAACGCGGTTTGGTTTTTTCTTGTGCGAGTCAGGGTAGATTCCCCCTTTGTAATGAGAGCTCTCGAACTTTCCTCCTGAGGGAAGGGCGGCCAGCTACATTCAGGATAGCAGTCCCTTTTCATTTTCGGATGACTCAAACGGGCTATAAAACGTGTCAAAAATCGCAACGATTTTATAAAAACTGGAAGGAGTTGTCGGCAGGCGGACACGGCTGGAAGACGGCGGGGAAAAAACGCTTTCCTCGCTGCTTTTCGGACAGGGGGAGGAAAATGGCAGATTGGAAGGCAACATCGGCATAGAAAAACGCTTCCCCGGAAATAGCGAGGGAGGCGTTTTTGCGTGCGGTACGCATGGGCTTTGTTATTTCTAATATTTGGGTGAAATGGACAAGGGAAAGTTCCGATACATACAAAGAAGAGATAAGGAATAATATTACAAAGTTTCTTTAATAAGATTCATCACCATAACCCGTGCTAGACATTGAAAAAACGTAGATGTTCCTCTATCGTGAAAGTTGTCCTGACCATCA